>JAEWBD010000032.1 GCA_023391315.1 Bacteroidota bacterium
TGTTTCTTAATAGCGGCCACTATCTGGCCTTCTGTAAGCTTCCTTTTCATGTTTATAAATTTTAAAGTTAACAATACATCTTCTTGCTAACTCTAAATGCACCGGCTGAATTATGGGGAAGCTTACACCAGTTCTAAAAAAATATGATGAAATATATCCGGAGCGTTATAAGACAGAATATGCTTCAAGACTCTGGCAATCCACCAACATTGATATTGAAAATGGTGACGGACTCGCAGCAGAGTCGAAGCTTAAAAATGCTAAATATATTTATGAAGAAAGATTAACTCAACAAGAACTAAATAAAAATATAGATTATATAACTCTTATAATGAATTTAGGATTGAGCCTATATATGCAATCTAAATTTGATACATCTGAAATTTATTTAAAAGAAGCATTGAAATTAATTGAGCCAATCCAAGATCAATCATTAGATAATTTAGAAGTAGCCGCACAAGTTAATCAAAACTTAGGAACACTTTATCTTAGTATTGATCATAATCACACCAATAAATACTATCAAAAAGCTCTTGAATATCTTTTAAAAATAAATAAAACAAAGCCAAATACTGATCTTGAATATATTAAGAGGTTAGAAGATTATTTAAAGACTCATTAAATTAATTTTATTTGCAACTCTTGGACCATGCCGCCATTATCGATTCTAGCGCAAGTATAAGTGGCAAAGCCTTAGCAGACTGCCTAAAAGAGGTTTCGATATTTTGTTATGTAAAGAATAAAAAACCTGCTGATTATATTACAAACCAAAATAATCTATGCATCCACCCACCACCCCTCCGGTATGATAATAGCTATATGGTTCTGCAGTTATACACTCATGAAAAAAACAGTCAATATTATGTGGTTCCGGCGCGACCTGCGCCTGCACGATAATGCAGCCTTATACCATGCGCTTAAACACGGCACTCCCATTATCCCCGTTTTTATTTTTGATAAAAACATTCTTACCGACCTGGAAGACAAAAAAGACAGGCGCGTAGAATTCATTCATACGGCACTCACAGCAATGAATGAACAACTGAAGCAACACCAGGCATCACTGCAGGTATGGCACAGCACACCACAGCATGCTTTTGAACAGCTCCTGGAAAAATATACCATTGAAAAAGTTTTCGCCAATGAAGACTATGAACAGTATGCTATTGACCGGGATGATGCCATTGCCAACCTGCTGCAACAACACCATGCGCAGCTATTACTATATAAAGACCAGGTAATTTTTGCGAAGGATGAAGTGCTGAAAGATGACGGCAGTCCTTACACGGTTTTTACACCTTACAGCAAGCGATGGCTGGCAAGCCTTATGCCATTTCATCTGAAACCTTATCCCACGGAAAACTATTTCCATAACTTTTATAAAGATGCTTCGCAGGAAATGCCGTCGTTAACCAGCCTGGGATTTGAAGCAAGCGGGAAACCTTTTCCGCCAAAAGAAATTCCGGTGGATACCATACGCGGTTATGATAAAACGAGGAATAACCCGGGCATAGAAGGTACGAGCAGGATGAGTGTGCACCTGCGGTTTGGCACCATCAGCATCCGCGAACTGGCTGCAACGGCGCAACAACTCAACAGCACTTATTTAAATGAATTGATATGGCGTGATTTTTACCAGGCGATACTTTGGCATTTTCCGCATGTGCGTAAAGGACATGCTTTTAGAAGTGAAATGGAAAACATCGAATGGCGCAACAACGAGGAAGAGTTTAAAGCCTGGTGCACCGGCGAAACCGGCTATCCCATTGTGGATGCAGGCATGCGCCAGTTGAATACAACCGGCTTTATGCATAACCGGGTGCGCATGATAACGGCTTCTTTTCTCTGTAAACATTTATTAATAGACTGGCGCTGGGGCGAAGCGTATTTTGCACAAAAATTATTGGACTATGATTACGCGGCCAACAATGGCGGCTGGCAATGGAGTGCAGGCACCGGCTGCGATGCCATGCCGTATTTCAGGATTTTTAACCCGGCTGCACAGGCAAAAAAGTTTGATGAAGATTTGAAGTATATAAAGCAGTGGGTGCCGGAATTGAATTCCTTTGATTATCCGCCGCCGATTGTTGAACATTCCTTTGCACGGGAACGCGCTTTGCAGGTTTATAAAAAAGCAGCTAACAGTAAGCGGTAATACCCTGCGGTGTTTAACCATTGGTAAGCTGGCGGAATGCGCTATCTTTCTTCTGTCGTAGCAGGGTCTTCATTGCATAGCTCTGTGAGCAGCATGAGGCCCTGCTTTTTCTATTAACGCAATTATCTTGTGTCAGCAATCAATTCCCTAAATTAGCTAATGCCAACCCGCACACAACAAAACAACGAGGCAAGCCTATATTATATCACCTTCACTTGCTTTGGCTGCCGCTATTTCAACTTGCCAATTCTTATGATGTAGTTTATAAGTGACTGCCCGACTAAAGTCATTCAGGCGGGGTTTAACTATTTAAAAGATAAACATAACATACAAACCACAGCGTATGTCTTCATGCCCAATCACCTTCATTGCATTTTATTTTTTCCAACCAATAACTTTTCTTTAAATAAAATTATCAGCAATGCAAAACGCTTTATGGCGTATGAGATCACTAAAAGATTAATGACAACAAATCAAACCGGAATCCTTACGCAATTACAAAATGCAGTAACTGCAAAAGAAAAATTAAAAGGTCAACTGCATAAAGTGTTTAAAGAAAGCTTTGATGCAAAAGCCATACACAATCAAAAGTTCTTTTTACAAAAACTAAACTATATACATCTAAATCCCGTTCGCGACAACTATAAATTGTCGAATCATTGGAGAGAATAAGAGCATAGTGGTGCAGGCTTTTATGAATTGCAACACGCGAAATATTTTATTCCAGTACATTATTTAGAGCTGCATTAAGTACGCAGGGGTCTCATGGCTATGCACAAATGCTTAAAATGAAGACCCTGCTAAGACACAAAATCCATTGCTACTTATACTTGCGCCAGTGTTCATAAATTTTTAAACGGTTATAATTAACGGTTGAAACAAATTACAAGATTGCCTACATGAAACCGCAATGTCCTTTTCCTGCACAAAGCAGGGCCAGGAGACATTGCGGGTAAGCAAATCATTTTCCAGCACCAGCTTTATAAAAGCTCCACTTCTTCCGGTATCATAAAGAATATGACACACCCTTTTTCTGATGTAACGGCATGCTTAAATCCCGGTGGTGTATAGAGATAATCGCCTGCAGCAAGTTTGGCATCGTTAAAATAAGCTTCGCCTTCCAAAACAAAAGCTTCCTCACCGGCGGGATGATTGTGATAAGGATAGGAAGCGCCGGGTTCAAACTTTAATTTAATAGTGGTGGACCGTCCTTTTTCTTCATTATACAGCAACGATTGCACCCATACGCCTTTATAATGCACGCCTTTTTCTATAAGCGGTTCCCATGTCTTTGCTGATGTTTTTACAATGTAATCCTGGATGTTTGTTTTCATGATTTTTATGTTTTATTAATTGAATTATTGTGATAAAAGCCGGTCGATACTCCACCTGTAAGACGGCAAAGTGGACAATAAAAATGCACCGGCACTAAAAGCAAATACGGAATAATCCAAGGGTTCTTTAATGCCGGATGATATGGCCATGGCAACTGCAAACAGCAAGGTTAATATGGCAGCGCCTGTGGCCGCATAACGCGTTTGATAACCGAAAAGCAGCAATAGCGCCAACATGGTTTCAAGTATGGTGCTTATAACGGCTACAACAGGTATAAAGCTTAGCGGTAAAAAAGAATTTACCTGTGCGGTGTATTGCAAAAAGCCCTGCCAACCGGCGGCGTTTTTATAAAAAATATTGAGGCGGCTTGCCACTGCCGATAAGAAGCCGGCAGACAGCGATAAGCGGAGTAATAAAGAAGCAATGTTCGTCATTTTTGTACTGTTTTATGAATGATGATTACAGTTGCAAAATTCACCAGAGCATGCTTAAATAAGAATAGAGAATCCCGGGAAAAGCATGTAATATTTCACATAAAAAACATGCGTTCATAGTTGAAGTAAAGCGATGAATGAAGCAGCACCTGGCATCAAAATAAAACTGGCTATTTTTGACCGGGTGAAAAACACAACCGTTCAAAACGATAACGGGTATAATAACCTGGACATTTAACCTATAAAAACAAATGATGCAGCTAAAGCAGGTATTATTTATACAGGGCGGCGGCAATGGCGGTTATGAAGCCGATGCAATATTGGTGGCCGCATTGCAAACTGAACTGGGCAAGGATTATACAGTGCATTATCCCCGCATGCTTCCTGATGAAACCGTTGAAGATTTTGTTCCGCAATGGTTGAATACAATGGAAAAAGAGATCGCTTCTTTCGAAGGCGGGGTTATTGTGGCAGGGCATTCGCTCGGCGCTTCCATGTTGCTGAAATATCTTTCAGAATATAAAGCCGGTAAAAATATTACAGGCGTTTTTCTTATGGCGCCGCCTTTCTGGAGTGGCACGGAAGACTGGGTGCAACCGCTCAAACTAGAGGAAGGTTTTGCAGCAAAACTTCCGGCAAATACGCCTTTGTTTTTCTATCAGTGCATAGACGATGAAGTTGTTCCCTATCAACATTTCACCATTTACCAGCAACTGGTGCCGTGGGCTGCTTTCCGCGAAACAGGCAACGGCGGGCATCAGTTCACTAACGGCCTGGCATTAGTGGCCCGTGATATAAAAGGGATATAGAATAACATCGCCAGGCCAGGCTGATTATTATTCAAACTAAACAAGTGGAAAATGAAATCAGGATCACCATGGCTCATCAAATCCATTTTAACCTTACACATTATTGTTTCTGTAGGTTTATTGGGCGATTCGTCTGGTTACCTTGCCGTAGCGGTTCATTCCGCACATATCACAGACCCTGTTGCTGCAAAGGCCTCTTATGAAGTATTGCAAATGCTTGCTTTTATGTTTGGTATTCCTTTAAGCTTCGCCGCACTTTTAAGCGGCCTGTGGCTAAACTTCATCACCAAATGGAAATTGTTTAAATACCCCTGGGTGATGGTTAAATTCACGCTGATTATTTCAGTAATCCTGGTGGGCGCATTCGTATTAAAAGGCGGAATGGAGGCCATGCTGAATGGTACGGGCGGTGCAGAAATTAAACTTATAGCCGGCGCTATTTATGATGTGGTTGCCTTAATAGCCGCCACTACACTCGGCGTATTCAGGCCGTGGAAGCCATTGGGTTAGCATGAGTGATAAAGTATTCATGCATTCATAGTATGCGCTGTACTGGCACAAGTATAAGTCGTATAGCTTTTGAGCCCAGGATATAATCACAAGTACCAACAGCAAATCCATTGCTACGCACACTTGCGCCAGGTACAAGAGTATATAAACACCATTAACTAACGGTTGCTTCAGACAATCTCATTTCCTTTTTCCGGTAATACTTATCCGCCATGAATGATATAGGCAAAGTGAATACAACTGTAAATATCAAAATGCCTATTACCGTATCGATTGTAAAAACAAAAGGCTTTTTCGGAAATGCGGTCAGCGGCATAACAATAAAAGTCATGACAGACTGGGCAAACAGCGCGTATAAAAAGCCATTCAAAAATTTGTTTGGTAAAACTTTTTTAACTGCCGGATAAACCAGGAAATAAAATAGCGTAAACAGAAAAGAAATAAAATAATGAATAAAAACGCCGAGCAACAACACTGCCTTCCCGCTTGCAAAAGCTCTTTCTAATCCTATGGCGCCACCGGCAATAGCATAGAACATTTTAGACGGGAAGTTGCCCGTACGAATGGTTTGGTCTACATGTGCAGAAATAATATCCAGTGTGCCTGCCACTAATGTAGTGAGCAGTACCGCTT
>JAEWBD010000064.1 GCA_023391315.1 Bacteroidota bacterium
TTTCTGCTTTGTGCGCTACTTTCAATAATCCATTTAAACTTTCAAAATGGATTTCCGGTTTGGAATAACCGAGTTCAGTATAAAATATATGAGCGCTTGCCAGTGTAGCGTGGCCGCACAGTTTTACTTCTGTTGAAGGCGTAAACCAGCGAATACGAAAATGATCATCTTCCTGAACAATGAATGCCGTTTCTGAAAGATTATTCTCAGCAGCAAGATTTTGCATTACGGTTTCAGGCAACCATTCCTGCAACGGGCAAACGGCGGCAGGGTTGCCGCCAAAGAGCTTGCCTGTAAAAGCATCAGCAATATATATAGGTAGTTTCATCTGTTATTTTATAGGCCTTGGCGGAACGCCCAATAAACACGCTCAAAAGTGTCAAAATTTTGCATGGGCGTTTCATGAATGTTAAGTTAAACATAAAGCAAAAAAGGAAAGCAGCTTTGCAAACAGTAAAAATGTTTTACCCGCAAAATCATTACAGGTTTTCCTGCTCTTTGGCAAAATTGCATTCTAAATAAGAGAAAACAAAATAGGGTTTAAGGGAAACAGGCCGGTAAAAATTTTTTTTAAATTGATTAAACCTTGCGAAAAGTGCGAGGTCTATTTACAAAACACGAAGTAATTAACTCACGATATTTAAGATTTGCAGCAGGGTTAAATCAGGGTGGCCAGCGGGATGCGGTCACCCTTCTTTTTTACTGGATACCAATAACAGCTTTTCACTCCTGAGAGTTTTTCAAATTCATAACCTAAAGTAACTTACTGTAAAGCGAACAATTTTCTGCTAAAAAATTATCTATCACCCTTATTATTTTTTGATAATCAAGCCGTTTTTTAAGCTACAAAAAACCTTTTGAAATTGCCTCGTAAGTTTACTACCTTGTACTGTTAATCTAAAACTTGCTATATGAATTACGAGTATTCCCAAACCGATTTTTCCCGCGGTATCCTGAGCGGTTTGTTTGCGGGACTTACTGCATGTGTTGCCAATACTTTATTTGTACTTGCTTACAGAAGCATTACACAATTCTACGAATTTAATGGCCTGGATGTGACCGTGATTGTTTTTGGTTCCATCTGCCAGTTAATAGTCTGCGGCTGGATGTTTTACCTTTTTGTGCACAACCTTAAGAAAGGTATTGCCTTTTACAGAATGGCGGTAGTGCTGGTTACGGTAATTATTTTCTTTTTAGGAATAATGGCGCGGCAATCAATAATGGGCAGTGCTCCGGGCGATTTTAAATTTATGGTGGTGGGTACACAAGTAATAATTGGATGCCTTGCAGCCTTTTTTATACCCTATCTTTTTAGCCATGATAAGTTGATAAGCTGAGGACTTCTGAGTTATTAAAGGTTAACAGCCACGAATACCAATTGGTTAGTGATAATTCAACAGTGTATTCGTGGCTGTTTATTTTAATCGAGCCGGTAAGCCACTATGCTGTTTCGCCAAAAAGTTGGAACATATACAATCTTGCTGTTGACATCGTAAGTAAGATCAGCAGAGTTCTTTTTTTCTTCACTTGTGTCGAGCAATAGCTGTTTATTGCCGGGGCTGATATGCCAGATAGCGCCGGCCCAGCAGGAAACAATAAAATTGTCGCCACCGGTATTTTCAATGCCATCAGTACCGCCTTCCATTCCCTCGGCAAGCAGGGTTAATGTTTTATCAGTATTTACTTTATAGGCACTGCCATTATCTAAAATGTAAAGCGTTTTGTTATGCATTAGTACACCATTGGGGCCTTTAAGGTTTTCGAGATAAACGCTTGCCTTCTCATTTTCAACCCTGAATATTTTTTTATTTTTTGAATCCGATACCCAAATCACACCATCGTCCCCAACAGAAATATCGTTCAGGCCGCCGGCGCCGTCAACTTTTATGATGGTTTCAATGGCGCTCTTCTTTGTATCAATTACAACTATATTTGATAAATCGGCAACATACAATTTGCCTTTATGCAAGCCCAGACCTTTGGGAGAATTTAAGCCGGTTACCCAGTCTGTTGCAATTATTTTTCCATCAAGCCCAACCTTTCCAACTGATCCTTTGCCATCCGCGCCCCAGGGATTGGTGCCATCAATATTTGATACGTATAAAACTTTATTCTCCCTGTCAAGCAAAACGCTCTCCGGCACTTTTAAGGCAGAATCGGTTTCCCAAAGTTTTGTGAGCTTGTGCTGTGCAAATGTTGTATTCAGCAAACAAAAGCAAAAGAAGATTACGGTGTACAAGATTTTCATGATAGCTGTTTTATTGAACGATAAAAATATAATAGCTCAGGCATGTGGCAAAGCATTTTAGCACTTAATTGTTATCATTAACAAGCTTTATAAAGGCGGCAATAAAAACTTGCAGGGCTTTATTCGTTTGCTCATCTTTTATATTTCCATCATTATCAACTTTTCCCTTTATGCCGTTTATAAGCAAAGTGGTCTCGTCAATGAAAATTGTTTCAAGCGTACGCATAATCAATTTAAGTTCTTCATGCCCTTTTACGCCGGAGGCAGAAGCTGTAATTAAACCTGCCGGTTTTTTTGAGAAAACTGTTGTTGAAACACACCATTCAATCGCATTCTTTAAGCCTGAAGGAATGCTGAAAACATATTCAGGCGTGCAGATAATAATGCCATCGGCCCGCTTAACAGCATTGCGAAAATCAATAATTATCTGAGGTGTGTTTTCAATCGATAATTCCGTGTTGAAATGCGGCAATGCAGCTAAGCCTTCAAAAATATTTACATTAAACTCATCAACGGTAAGTGCCGCAATTTTTTGTACCAGTTTTAAATTTGAAGAGTTTTTACCGGCGCTGCCAATAATAGCAAAAATGTTTTTCTTTATATGCATTTTATGAATGAAAAGATGCAATGATTAAAACACATTGCATCTTATAATCTTTTTATTTTAAAAATATAGATCAACGGATCAAACTCACCATCACTTTCCGGTGCATCGTAAATGCTATGCACTACATTCATGCCTTTTACTACTTTGCCAAAAGCCGCATAGCCCTGCCCGTCTGCATTATTGGCGCCGCCATAATCGAAACCCGGCTGATCGCCAACGCAAATAAAAAATTCTGTATTCGCTGTTCCGGGTTCAAGCCTTGCCATAGATATAACGCCATTCTTATGCAGGATTTTTGTTTGTGCTGTGGTTTCATGTTTAATGCCCGGCAGGCCTGCTGAAAGTTTATAATTTGTTTTCCATAAACCGCCCTGTATTAATTCAGATTTTGGTGCATTGCTTGGTTGCTCATCATCTCTCAGCACACGGTAGAAAGCTGAATTGGTATAATAACAGGAATCAACATAACGCAAAAAAGCCTTTACTGTTTCAGGCGCCTGTTCAGGATAAAGCTCAACTTCTATATCTCCAAATTTTGTTGAGATTTCAACATGCGGGTTTTTATTTTCAGCACCTTTGCAGGCGGCGATAAAAACCATAACAATAATCAAAAGGTTCCTGCAATTCATCATGCTTACCTGTTAATTCGCTTATTAATAAAACGAAGTTCTCAAAATAAAATGCATCAAACCAAACAAAAAAATTGTCAAGTTAAATAATGGGCATTGCTTCAAAACTATATCCTCTTGCAGACCGTGTGTATGATTATTTTACTATAAAAAGAAAATGCTCTGTTACGCTACCGCAGGATGTTTTTGATGAGAAAGAATTTTCTGTTGATGAATTTTATAACACCGTTCAGCCCTTCTTCAATCAACCTGAACTTTTTTATACAACACTTAATGCACCTGCGGCTGATAAGGTTATTGAATTACATGCAGCAAATAATGAAGCAGTTTTTTCCTATCCTTCTCCTGCAACAACCAACTGGACGGAAAATAATACTGCATTCTTTAAACTGTTCTCCAATTGCAAAAGCAATGAAACATTATTATTATTTGCACCGGGATGGGCAAGAAAGAACCTTGATTTTGAGTCAAAAATTTGCCGGCAGTTTTTAAGTAATGGCATCGACAGTTGCCTTTTAATAAAACCTTTTCACCAGCAAAGAACGCCTGCCAATCTTTACTCAGGTGAATTGTTTATAAGCCCGCATATTTTCTTAACCATTATGAACTTCCGGCAATTTGTTGCCGAAATAAGATTTCTCATTCAGCATTTCAGAAATCAATATCGCAATATTGGTATAATTGGTATGAGCAGCGGCGGGTTCCAGGCCGGGCTTGCAACTGATGTGGAGCCTGTTGATTTTTATTTCCCCATTATAACGGCCGCAAAGCTTGGAACGCTTACCTGGCAAAGCATTTTTACAAAATATATAAAGCAGTCATTTATTAAAAATGGTATTGATGAAAACCGGTTAAATAAAGCATGGGCTATAACAGATCAATATTATCTTGGTCATAACTGCAAGGCTAAATATATAAAGCAGTTCATTAGTTTATATGATGAGGCCGTTGCTACCGAATGCCAGTATTTATTAAATGATATTTACGGCAATCCTGATAAGATTGAACTAAGATGCGCCCACAACAGCATTATATTTCACACTGATAAAATAATAAAAGAGATTGTACAAACGGTAAAGGAGAGAAGCTGAAACAAAATGATCGGGGTATTCTGATAGGTATTAACTGAAATTATTCCTGCAATTCTTCAGCTTATCTTTTAATTTTATTGCCTCTTCTAACGTCAATCAAGCTATATGAAAAAAATCAGTCACGACAATTCAACAAACACTGCTGCAAAAAAAAGAACCCTTAGCCGCCGCGATTTTGTTTCAATAACTGCTACAGCCGCCACTGCTTTCACTATTGTGCCAAGGCATGTATTAGGCAAAGGTTATATTGCACCAAGCGATAAAATAACACTTGCTTACATCGGCATCGGCACACAGGGCATCAGGGAATTATTGCCTTTGCTTGAAGTGCCGCAAATCCAGGTAACGGCTGTCTGCGATCCCAACCGTTATGCAGTTGGTTACCGCGACTGGGGCACAACTTACCTGAGAGACGCCCTCAGGAAAACATTGAAGAATAATAACTGGGAACCGGGTGGCGATAATATTATTCCGGGTGGAAGAGAAAACGGAAAGTCAATTGTTGATAGCTATTATGCCAATGTTCACAGTGAATGGAAATACAATGCCTGCACTGCTTATGAAGATGCACGTGAACTGCTTGATAAAGAAAAAGACCTTGATGCAGTTAAGATAATGACGCCTGATCATTTGCATGGTGTGCTGGCTATGGCTGCCATAAAACGCGGCAAGCATGTATTGATGCATAAGCCTATTTCAAACAGGCTGGCTGAGGGAAAGAAAGTAATTGAAATGGCGCGTAACAGCAATGTGATCACGCATTTTATACCCTGGGATTCCAATGGTTCAATGGATACGGTGATGGCCTGGATAAATGCAGGCGCTATCGGTAAACTCACTGAAGTGCATAACTGGACCAACCGCCCTGTATGGCCGCAATATCCCGATCTCCCAAAAGATAAGCAACCCATACCGGATGGCTTTAACTGGGACCTTTGGCTTGGCCCTGAAGCCACGCGTGATTACAGCCACGATTATACACACATGGTATTTCGTGGCTGGTACGATTTCGGCGGCGGCTCCATGGCCGATATGGGGCATTACAGTTTATGGACGGTGTTTAATGCATTGAAATTAACATCACCCACAACCATTATTCCCTGCCGCAGCCATGTATGCGCATTCAATGGTGCTGTGCCTTATCGCATCAATAATGATTTTTCTTTTCCCATGGCGAGCATGGTCCGCTTTAAATATCCTGCCAACGGCAACAGGCCGCCTGTTGATCTTTGCTGGTACGACGGCGGTATGCGGCCACCCATCCCAGAAGAATTATTCAGTCAAAACAAAGAACTGCCGCAGGAAGGGATGATGTTTGTTGGCACAGAAGGAAAAATACTAGCTGGTTTTAATGTGCAGGATCCACAAATTATTTCAGGTAAAAAAATGGATGCGCCCAAAGCTAATGCCGATGCGCGTGATCAGGTAACGCAAACATCAGAAGCTTTACCATTGTTTGTTGAAGCCTGTAAATCCGGCAAGCAATATCCCGGCAGTTTCAGAGAGGCAGAACCGCTTACAGAAGCAGTGAACTTGTATGCTGTGGCATTAAGATCAAATAAGCTTTTGCAATATGATGCGGCCAAAGTAAAGATCACCAATTCATCTGATGCCAATAAATATTTAAGCAGAACGTATAGAAACGGCTGGGAAAATATCTGAGCCTGGATTTCGAAGGAGTTGGAAGATTATAAAAATATTTCCCTTTATTATTCAATTAAACAGACTATTAAAAGATTTTTATGCATACAATTCATCGCCGGTCATTTATCAAAAAAGCATCGTTGGGATTAAGTGCTGCATTTGCTTTATCTCAACTGCCAAAAGAATTATGGGCTGCCGCTGCGGCCAATGATATACCCGTAGGTTTTCAATCATGGACGGTAAAAGATAAACTTGGCAAAGACTTTACCGGCACTTTGAAAATTATGGCTGATATGGGTTATAAACTTATTGAACTGTGTTCGCCAAAAGGCTATGCACAAATTGGTTTTGGGTTTCTTGATTCAATGCCAACATCCGATATAAAAAAGACAATTGAAGATGCAGGCTTGACCTGTCCAAGCTGTCATTTCGGGGCAGGAGAGTTTGCCGATGATAAAATTGATGGCACCATTCAGTTTGCGCACGATATGGGTTTAACGCAAATGATTTGCTCTACTTTCTGGCTGCCGAAAACGGCAACTTTAAATGATTATCTCGCCGCAGCCGATAAGCTCAATAAAGCCGCAGAAAAAATTAAAGCTGCGGGCATGCAGGCGGGTTTTCATAACCATGAATTTGAATTTGCAACATTAGATGGCCAGTTAATTTATGATGCATTAATGAAGCAGTTTAACCCTGATCTGGTGAAGATGCAGTTTCAAACAGAAGTGATCAATCTGGGATATAAAGCAGCCGATTATTTTAAGAAATATCCCGGCAGGTTTATATCATCACATTTATCAGACTGGACGGCTGATAAAAAAGAAGTACCGGTTGGTAAAGGCGTTATTAACTGGAAAGAATTTTTTGCTGCTGCCAAAACAGGCGGCGTCAAAAATTATTTTGTTGAAATGGGCTTTGAGAATTTCAAAGACAGTGTTCCTTATATACATTCTCTCTAACACAAAATTTTAGGGAAGATTATAGGTCTTCCCTAAAATTTAATATCACTTCTTACTGATTTTATACAAATCACCGCCATCCGTAAGCGCATATAAAGCATCATTCATGTAAGCAATATCGCGAAAGCGTTCATTCTTATCAGCAAGCAATCTTTCTTCACCAACTACTTTATTATTTTTAATAATAACCCTGTTAATATGCTGGCCACTTAAACAGGCAATAAATAAATTGTTCTTCCATTCCGGAATAGCATTGCCTTTATAAAAGCTGATGCCACTTGGCGATACTACAGGTTCCCAGTAATAAACCGGTTGCTCTAATCCTGCTTTTTGCTGAATGCCATCGCCTACTTTTTCGCCACTGTATTCAATGCCATACGTAATAACAGGCCAGCCATAATCTTTACCTGCACGTATCACATTTATTTCATCACCGCCGCGAGGGCCAAACTCTACTTCCCATAACTCGCCTGTTGCGGGATTAATATCCAAACCTTGCGGATTACGATGGCCATAACTATAAATTTCAGGCGCAGCGCCGGCTTTATTAATGAATGGATTGCCAGGTGCAGGCTTGCCATCTTTTGTTATTTTAAATACTTTGCCAAGATGCGATTCGAGTTTTTGCGCCTGCGCCCTTCCTTCAAGAATTGATCTTTCACCGGCGCTTACAAAAAGATTTCCGTCTTTATCAAATATTAGGCGCGAACCAAAATGCAGGTTGCTGTTTAATGCAGGCGTAGCACGAAATATTACAGTTGGATTATCTACTTTACCGGCAGCTTCATTCAGCTTGCCTTTTGCAACTGCCGTTAAATTTGCGGAACCTCTTTTTTCAGAGTAAGACCAATACATCATTTTATTATTCTTGAAATCCGGATCGAAAGCCACATCAAGCAAGCCGCCCTGGCCTGCAAACAATACTTCGGGCAAACCTTCAATCTTCTTTACAAGCTTACCGTTCGCATCATGAATTTCCATATAACCTTTTTTCAACGTAACCATTAACCTTCCATCAGGCATGGCCACAACAGCGAAAGGTGCACCCATTTTTTCAGCAATCTTTTCTACTTTATAAGGCGTTGTTGTTTTGGCGCCGCTTATTCTTGTCTGTCCTGCAAATGCAGGTTTGTAATTGCTGTTGGGAGATTTGGTTTCAACAGGTGGAAGGCTTGTTGTATCACTGCTGGTTGATGTATTATTTGCAACAGATGTTTCATCATTTGCGCAGCCTGTTGAGTAAACAAAAAGCAGTACCGCTGATAAAAGAATGGTATTTTTTAAATGCATAAAAGTGTTTTAAATGGTATGAAAGGCTTTTGCAATTGTGAAGATGCAATTATAATACAAAATAATAATCCTGATGAAATTAGAAAACTTAAAAGTTTTTTGAATTATTACTTGACGGGGCTGCCTGTATTGCAATGAAGCGTGGTTATGCCATCCATGCCGGTTTTAATCGCAGATGCCTTGTACTATAATTTTATGAGCGCATCAATGTCGGGTTTGCCTTCTATATTGTCGCATTCACACTTTATTCGATTGAGGTTTTAACCTGAATTTTGAGTCATCATTCAAACATAAAATTAAACCGTATGAAAAGCATGAATTTCAAAATTGATATTAACGCACCAAGGGAAAAAGTATGGAACGCCCTTTGGGAAGATGCCAACTATCGTGCATGGACAGCTCCTTTTTCTGAAGATTCACATGCTGTAACCGACTGGAAGCAGGGCAGCAAAGCATTATTTGTTGATAGTAAAGGTAGTGGCATGGTAAGCCGTATAGAGGAAAACAGGCCAAATGAATATATGTCCATAAGGCATTTGGGTGAAATTAAAGACGGCGTGGAAGATACCACCAGCAAAGCTGCACAGCAATGGGCAAATGCAATGGAGAATTATACACTTACGGAAATACCCGCAGGCACCAATCTTAAGGTAGAGATGACCGGTAATATACCACCTGAATTTGAAAATTATTTTGCAGAAGCCTGGCCAAAGGCTTTGAATAAGTTGAAGGAGATTGCTGAAAGGATTAAGTAAAAATTTTGAGAAAGCTAATAATGTGGAATATTATCACCCTCGACGGTTACTTTGAAGGTGATCGAAATTGGGAGTTATCTTTTCATGATACTATCTGGGGAAAGGAGCTTGAAGCATTAAGCATTGAACAATTACATTCAGCAGATTATCTTGTTTTTGGCCGTGTAACCTATGAAGGCATGGCAGCTTACTGGACAAATGTAAAAGGAGAAATCGCTGATTTAATGAACAGCATTCCCAAGCTTGTTTTCTCCAAAACATTGAACTCTGCTGAATGGAACAATACTACTTTGATAAAGGAAAATGCTGCTGCCGAAATTATTAAACTTAAGGCGCAAGGCAGTGGTGACATGTATGTGTTTGGCAGTGCAAATCTATCAGAAACTTTTGTAAACGACGATCTCTTTGAGGAATACCGTATTGGAATTGCACCTGTAATTTTAGGCAGCGGAAGGCTTCTTTTCAAGCAGGGAATTGCTTCCGGAAATTTAACGCTGGTTTCGGTGCAGCGGCTTACAACAGGTGGTGTGGTTTTGAAATATATGAAGTAAATCTGCGACCATTTGTTTGAATTAATAGTGTTTAATTTTATTCGTCCCGTGTATCAACCTGGTATGCCCGTAATCGCAGTTAAATTTATAACTAAAATTTATTGGTTAAACTATTTCCGCCTTTAGCCTGGTCAAACCGAAATACCTGAGATTATATATTCGCTGCACTGCCATACAATGTAAGCAGCAATTCCTTTTTATTTTGCCGGCTACTGTCAATAAAAAATCCCGCTTTTTTGCGGGACTTTCCGGGAGAATGATGGGATTCGAACCCACGGCCTTCAGAGCCACAATCTGACGCTCTAACCAACTGAGCTACAATCTCCGTGTTTTACAGGGGTGCAAAAATAACTGAATTAAGCGTTGCAAGCAAACACTTATGAATACATTTTTAACGTTTATTTGTTCAGGTCTTGTTAATTCAAATAATAAAAAAAATGGCATCTTTTTTTTAATTTATTTTTGAGTGTGCGTATGCAATTAAAAATTTCTAAAATTATGTTGAAAAGAACCGTATTCCCGGCGGCATTAATCGTTTTGCTGGGCATTACTTTGTGGGCATTCAAGAGAAACGATAAATCCCCGGAAACGAAGGAACAAATGCTGCTAACCGCTATAGGCACTATACTGGAGCAAAAGCATTATTCGCCCAAACCCATTGATGATAATTTTTCAAAGCAGGTTTTTACCAAATACCTGCAGGCGCTTAATCCTGATAAAAATATTTTTCTGCAGTCAGATATTGATTACCTGAAAAAATACGAGCTTATTCTTGATGATGAAATTAAAGGTGCCCCTGCCTCTTCGCAGTTTTACACCGATGCAGCTTCCATTTACTTAAAAAGGGTAGGTGAAATAATGGCTTTATATAAAGAGATGCTCGCCAAACCTTTTGATTTTACTATTAAGGAAGAAATAAGTTTAGATGATGATAAAGCCAGGTATGCGGTTGATGAAACTTCAAGAAAAGAATTCTGGCGCAAACGTTTAAAGTATCTCACACTCGAACAATATACCGATCTTCTTCAGCAGCGCAGCCGTAACCTGGATGATACCGCATGGAAAAAAACAGATGCGCAACTTGAACAAATGGCACGTTCAAAAGTGCAAACTGTTTTAGACCGCAGCTTTAACCGCCAGAAATTAATCTTTAATGGCCAGGAGCAATTCAATACGTATGTGAATGTTGTTACAGATCTTATGGACCCGCATACCGAATATTTTCCACCTGTGGAAAGCCGTTCGTTTGAAGAAGATTTAAGCGGGCGTTTCTATGGCATAGGCGCACAATTAAAAGATGATGACGGTGCTATAAAAATTGCTAGTTTAATTACCGGAAGCCCAGCGTGGAAAAGTGGCAAAGTGCAGGTAAACGATGAGATAATAAAAGTGGCCCAGGGAAACAAGGAACCGGTTGACGTAAGGGGTTATGCCGTTACCGATGCCGTTAAAATCATTCGTGGTTCAAAGGGTTCTGAGGTTAGGCTCACTTTCAAAAAAACAGACGGCACCACAGAAGTTGTTTCTCTTATACGCGACGAAATTGTGCAGGATGAACAGTTTGCCAGGAGTGCTGTTATCAATCAGCCTAACGGAAAAATAGGATACATATTCCTGCCGGAATTTTATGCGGATTTCGACAGGCCGAATGGCAACCGCTGCTCGCAGGATGTGGCCAACGAGATCATAAAACTGGAAAAAGAAAATGTGCAGGGCATTATTCTTGACCTGCGCAACAATGGCGGCGGCTCACTCCCTGAAGTTGTAAATATGGTTGGCTTGTTTATAAAAAGTGGTCCCGTGGTGCAGGTAAAAGACCGCAACGGCAAACCGGCTATTTTGCCGGACAACGATACTTCCGTTTTATACACAGGCCCGCTGGCAGTAATGGTAAACGAATTCAGCGCATCGGCATCTGAAATTTTTGCCGCTGCCATCCAGGACTATAAACGCGGCATAATTGTAGGATCCGATACTTATGGCAAAGGAACGGTACAACGTACACTGCCGCTGGGCAAACCGCTTGATTTGTTTAGCGGGCAAACTGAATATGGAACGCTTAAGCTTACGTTTGAAAAATTCTATCGTATAAATGGCGGTTCTACACAGTTAAAAGGCGTGTCGCCCGATATTGCAATGCCTGATCCTTACGATTATTTAAAAATTCGCGAAAGAGACCAGCCAACAGCGCTTGCCTGGGACCAGTTGCCAAAAGCTGATTATACAGAATTTAACACCGGTATAAACTGGGATGCAGTTGAAACGGAAGCAAAAAGCCGCATACAGGCAAACCCGGCATTTAATGCATTGGCAAAAAATGCATTATGGCTGAAAGAAAATGCAGATAGGGATTACAGTCTCAATCTTACTGAATATCAGAAACAGCAAAGCCTTCTTAGAAATACCGTTAAACAGGATGACAGCCTGTTCCGGTTATCAACAGCCATGAATATTCAGCCGGTTTCTGCAGACAGTGCAAAATATTACAGCAATGCCGACAGTGCAAAAGGCGGAAGGTACCTGCAATGGCTGAAGAATGTTCAGAAAGATATTTACATAAATGAAACGGTAAACGTAATTAACGATATTAATAAAGCGCACTGATTTTATTAGTTTAGTAAGGGCATTCTTTTATTTTAAAGATGCCCTTATTATTTTTGGGAAATCTCACACTATGAAATTTTACCATGGAAAACAAGAACGGTAAAAAATGGTTTGCCATCTACACTAAGCCCCGCTGGGAAAAAAAAGTAAACAGTAAATTGCTGGAAAAAGGCGTTGAAAGCTGGTGCCCCGTACAAAAAAAAGAGAGCCAGTGGAGCGACCGGAAAAAAATTATAGAAGACCCGCTGTTTAAATCCTATGTATTTGTGCACATAACCGATGACGAAAGAATAAAAGTACTATCGACCGATGGGGCAGTGCAGTTTGTTCATTATTTAAAAAAGCCTGCGGTTATACGTGATGAAGAGATAGAACTGATAAAATTGTACCTGCTCGAAAAAGATGCGCATATAACAGTAGAAAACCTGCGACAGTTTAATACAAATAATAAAGTGATTATTCGTAAGGGCGTTTTTATGGATGCAGAAGGCACCGTTTTAAAAGGCGGAAATAAAAAGGTGTATGTGCGCCTCGAAAGCCTTGAACAGGTTTTGGTTGTTGAATTTCCCATAGAACATCTTCATCTTAAAAACGTACATTATGATGATGATAATATGACGCACTCATAACTTAAATTCGCCCATGTTTTCATTGTTTGGTACTAAAAGAACAACGCCCGATCTTTCCTTCATTGGTGCAGATATGCATTCGCATTTATTGCCAGGCCTTGATGATGGCCTGCAGACAATTGAGCAAACGGTAAATTATATACGGCAGTTGCAGCAAATGGGTTATAAAAAACTAATTTGTACACCACATATTCTGGCCGAAGTTTATCCCAACTCGCCCGCAACCATTTTACCAAAACTTGAATTGGTTCGCACTGCGCTGCAGGAAAATAATATTGATATACAGGCAGAGGCCGCAGCCGAATATATGGTTGATCTTGACTTTGAGAACCATGTTCTGGAAGGCAAGCCATTACTTACGTTCGGAAAGAACCTTATTCTTATCGAGATGTCGTATGTGGCAGCTTCAAATAATATTGAGAGTGTTATTTTCCAGCTTAAGCTTAAAGGTTTGCAGCCTATACTTGCTCATCCGGAACGTTATAACTATTACGCGGGTAATATTGAAACCTTCCAGCGTTTTATAGACCTTGGCTGTTATTTGCAGATAAACATTTTATCACTGCTGGGTTATTATGGTGAAGGCGCCAAAAAAACAGCCCAAAACCTTTTAAAGAATAATATGGTTACCTTGGTGGGAACAGATATGCACCACGAAAACCATCTGAATGGCCTGAAAGACCTTGCATCCAGGAAAAGCTTTTATAAACTTTTTGAAGGTATTAATATCAGGAATAAAGAACTGCTGTTATAGCTTTGTATTAATTGAAAAAATTAATACAATACCCTTACTTTAATGGTTTCCTTTACATCTTTCAATAATTCCATTGCCTGTTTGGACAGGCGTTTATCTACATCAAGCACAACATAACCTATCTCATCATTTGTTTTTAAATATTGACCGACGATGTTAATGTTGTGGTTGGAAAGCTGTGTATTGATGGCACTTAAAACACCGGGCACATTGTTATGAATATGCAGGATGCGGTGGGCTCCCTCAACCGGCGGCAGGCCGATAGCAGGCACGGTGTGAGAACCGTTGGTAACGCCATTTTCAAGATAATTGAAAAGTTTGATGCTTACATCTTCGCCAATGTTTTGCTGCGCTTCTTCAGTTGAGCCACCAATATGTGGTGTAAGAATTACATTTGGGAGGTTTTGCAATGGGGTAGATAATTTATCGCCGTTCTTTTTGGGCTCCACCGGAAACACATCTATAGCTGCACCGCTTAATAAACCTTCCTGTAAGGCTTTTGCCAATGCCGGTATTTCAACAACGGTTCCCCTTGCATAATTTATGAGTATTGCTCCTTTTTTAAAATGCTTGAGTGTATTTTTATTGATAATGTTTTTCGTTTGTTCCACTTCGGGCACATGCAGTGAAACTATATCGGCCTGGCCCAGCAGGTCTTTCAGGCTTTTAGCGGCATGGGCATTCCCAAGTGGAAGCTTCGTTTCAACATCATAAAAGATCACTTTCATTCCAAGCGCTTCTGCCAGCACGCTTACCTGTGAACCGATATTGCCGTAGCCGATAATGCCAAGGGTTTTACCACGCAGTTCATAACTGCCTTTTGCATCTTTCATCCATATGCCTTCGTGTGCTGCCTTGTTTTTATCGGGTATGCGGCGAATAAGCATAATGCTTAAGCCAATTACCAGTTCGGCCACGCTGCGGGTATTGCTGTATGGCGCATTAAAAACCGCAACGCCGTGTTTAGTGGCGGCTTCTAAATCAACCTGGTTTACGCCAATGCAAAAGCAACCAATTGCCTGCAGCTTTTTAGCGGCATTTAAAACCTTTTCTGTTATATGCGTTTTGGAACGGATACCCAAAAGGTGCACATTGGCAATTTGCTTTATCAGCTCGTCTTCAGATAAAGCACCGCCCAGCTTTTTTACATTCACATAATCGTTCCTTTTAAAAAGATCAACAGCTTTGTCACTGATGTTTTCCAGAAAAAGAATATTAATTTTTTCTTTGGGATAAGAAGTAGTCTTGCTCATAATTGTTTGCTCTCCTGCAAAAATAAATCCTGTAAAATATTTTTTAGCGGGAAGGGGTTAATCTAAACAAAAATCCCCCCGTTTTGCCGGAGGGATTTGAACTTTTTATTTTTTCTTTTCGTAACGTTTGCGGAACTTGTCGATACGCCCGGCTGTATCAACCAATACATTTTTACCTGTATAGAAAGGATGCGACGTATTCGAAATTTCAAGTTTTATAAGCGGGTATTCGTTTCCATCTTCCCACTTAACAGTTTCTTTGGAAGAAGCTGTTGAACGGCTTAAAAAACTGTAACCGTTACTCATGTCTTTAAACACTACCTGCTTGTATGCTTTTGGATGAATATCTTTTTTCATAACTATAATTTTCTACGGATTTTGCCGTATTTTAAATTTAAAGGAGCGCAAAGATAAGCCTGTCAGGATTTATTACCAAATGATATTTGTATCCGTATTCAACCGGCAACTTTGCGCTCTGTTGCAGCAGCAACGGCAATCTGCGGTTCTGTAAGCTTTTTTTCTGCAATTTCCTTGTTAAGATAATATTTCATGGCAGGGCCGGCGATTAAAATGCTTACTATCGTCATTACGATCAAAGCCACAAAAACCTGTTCATCAATAATTTTGGCCTGTAATGCAAGAGCGCCCAATACAATTTCCTGCGAACCGCGCGCATTCATGCCAAAAGCAATAATATTCGATTCATTTTTAGAAAGGCCGCTCAATCGCCCGCCAATTCCGGAGCCAATAATTTTAGCCAGGCTAGCAATAAGCACCGTTATTAAAATTATTTCAATATTAAAATTGGCAATAAAGTTTACCCTTAAACCTATGGAAGCAAAAAATAACGGCGCAATAATATTAATGACGAACTGGTGCAATATCTGCTGAAGTTTTTCAGGAAAGAATTTTGAATCGCCAACCGCAACACCCATTATAAAAGCCCCGAATATGCCACGCACGCCGAGAAATTCAGTGAGAACAGCACTTAACAAACAAAGACAAACGGCTAAGGTTATCATTACACCTATTGAAAAAAATTTGCTGGCAATCATCAGGATTTTGTCAACCACCCATCTTCCTATTGTAAGCAACACCCCGGTGTATAACAATACCATGCTTACCGATGTGAAGGAGCCTTCCTGCTTCCCGGTGTTCATTAGCTGAATAATGATCGAGAATAATATCCATCCCAGGAAATCGTTGATCATGGCAGCCGTGAGTATAAGATTACCGATTTTGGAACGCAGCATATCCATATCCAGCAAAATTTTTGCAATCACGGACAAGGCTGTAATGGACAATGCGGTACCAAAGAACATGGCGGCAATACTCCTGTTGCTTTCTGCAGAAGAAAAAAGGCTGTCATAAAAAAAATAAACGGTGGCAAAACCAAGCATAAACGGGAAAATCAATCCCAGTATGCTGATGGAAGCGGCGGGCTTGCCCTGCTTGCGTATCTGCTTCAGGTCAACTTCAAAACCGGCGATAAACATCAGTAATATGATGCCTATATTGGCAAGGCCGTCGAAAGCCGCATAAGACCGCGGCTGCGATATAAAAACATGCTGAAAAGTATCCGGAAAAAAAGCTCCAAATAAGGAGGGCCCTAATAATATACCTGCGAAGATTTCCCCAATTACCGCCGGCTGCTTTAATTTTTTGCATATTTCTCCCAGAATTCGGGCTGCAGCCAGGATAACGCTTACAATAATTAAAAAATTCAATACTTCCTCAGAACTAAGTTTAGAAACCATAGTTGCGGAGTTTGATGGTGATAAAACGCTTAAAATATCTAAATGCCGGCAATAGTCTTTTCCGGCTGTTTCATAATTTCAATGCCCGGCGGTTGCATACCTGCTATTTTGCTGGCCGCCAGTTTGTCTTCCCTGCCGAGATAATACTTCATTAATGGACCGGCCATCAGGATAGTAACTACCGTCATAACTACCAGCCCAACAAAAATTGGTTCATCAATTATTTTAGCCTGCAGCGCCAAAGCGCCAAGTACAATTTCCTGCGAACCACGGGCATTCATTCCAAATGCCACTGCATAAGATTCGTTTTTCGTCATACCGCTCATGCGGCTGCCAATGCCTGCGCCAATAATCTTTGCAAAACATGCGATGAACAGGATGATGGCAACCACTTCAAAATTAAAATTGGTAACAAAATTTACGCGCAATCCTATTGATGCAAAAAATAACGGGGCAATAATATTTACCACAAACTGGTGGAGAATGTTTTGTAATCTCTCAGGGAAATATTTGGAATCGCCAATGGCAACGCCCATTAAAAAGGCGCCAAATATGCCGCGGACTCCGAGATATTCGGTTAATACGGCGCTTAAAAGACAAAGGCTCACAGATAAAGTCATTACGCCGCCGGTTGACAAAAATTTATCTGCAATCATTAATATCTTGTCAACGATCCATCTGCCAATGGTTAAAATAAAAACAGTAAAGCCAAGCACCATTGCCACCGAGGCGAATGAACCTTCTCCTGTTTTACCCATCATCTGGATAATAATGGAAAATAATATCCACCCGAGAAAGTCGTCTATCATGGCAGCGGTAAGTACGAGGTTGCCTATTTTGGAACGAAGGATATTAAGGTCGAGCAATATTTTAGCAATTACAGACAAAGCGGTTATAGACAACGCAGTGCCAAAAAACATGGCAGGAATAACAAGATTGGTGTGGGCTGCATCCGAAAAAATCCTTTCATAAAAAAACCATACCGCCAGAATTCCAAGCGCAAAGGGGAAAATCAAACCCATCAGGCTGATGGAAGCGGCCTTTTTTCCCTGCAAACGTATCTGCTTCAGGTCAACCTCAAAACCTGCAATAAACATGAGCAGGATGATGCCTATCTGGGCCAGGCCGTCGAAAGCTTTGTAAGGGATTCCGTTACTGCTGGTAAACAAATCATTGAAAACATCAGGCGCTACAGTGCCAAGCAAAGAAGGTCCTAACAGGATACCAGCAAGTATTTCGCCTATTACTGCAGGCTGTTTAAACTTACGGAATACTTCTCCTAAAACGCGGGCTGTAATTAGAATAATACTTACAATAATGAGAAAGCTAAGCACTTCTTCAGAGCTAAGTTTTGAAACCATAGAGATATTTTTGGTGGTAAGTTGCCGGTTTTCGATTTCAAAATAAAGGATTAAATTCCAATAATCCTATAAATGTAATAGGAATTTAAAGGAAAAAAGATTGTGCAGTTATTGTATGGATAAAAATCCTAATAACCTCTCACATTTTTTTTAGCTATATAATTCAAAAAAGCTTTGTTTACCACCCTGTTACCGCCAGGTGTTGGATAATTGCCGGTAAAATACCAGTCGCCGGTATTGGTGGGGCAGCTTTCGTGTAAATCTTCAATAGTTTGGTAAATAACCTGCACAGGTACGGTTATGTCTTTTGGTGTAATGAGCCGCGCTATTTTATCTGATATTTCCTGCGTTGTAAAGGGTTTGTAAATATGGCGCACCATATTTTCTTCGGTGAGTTTATTGCAGCGCTCCAGTTCCAGTATTTTTTGGTGAACGTCTTCAATAACACATTCATCACCGTTCTCTTTCAATAACTCAATTGCTGCACGGAAAGCAATAAAGTCGCCGAGCTTGCTCATATCAATGCCATAACAATCAGGATAGCGTATTTGCGGGGCTGAAGAAACAACGATTATTTTTTTGGGCCGAAGCCTGGCCAGCATGCGCACAATGCTTTCCTTAAGTGTTGTACCGCGAACAATAGAATCATCTATAACAACCAGCGTATCTTCATTTTTTCGAACAGTGCCGTAGGTTATATCATAAACGTGCTGCACCATTTCGTCCCTGCTGCTGTCTTCCGTAATAAAAGTGCGCAGTTTTACATCTTTAATTGCAATTTTCTCCTGCCGGATTTTGCGGTTAATGATGGATTGCAGTTTTTCCTCCGTAACATCATTTCCCCAGCTTAAAATTCTTTCTACTTTGGTTTGATTGAGATAATCTTCCATGCCCTTGCATAAACCAAAATAAGCTACTTCCGCAGTATTGGGGATATAAGAAAAGATGGTATTTTTTAAATCGTAATTAACGGCATCTAAAACGCCCTTGCTTAAATGATAACCAAGCGCAATACGCTCACGGTAGATCTTTTCATCGCTGCCGCGGCTGAAATAAATCCGTTCAAAACTGCAGGCTTTTCTTTCTTTGGGTTCAAGCACCTGTTCTATGGCATAATTTCCATCCGCATCAATTATTAATGCCTTGCCCGGCATTAATTCATGCACTTCATTTTCGCCCACATTAAACGAGGTGCGAATGGCTGCCCGCTCACTTGCTGCAACAACCACTTCATCATCTATATAATAATAGGCAGGGCGAATGCCATGCGCATCCCTTAAAACAAATGAAGCGCCGTTACCTGTTAAGCCACCTACTGTAAAGCCGCCATCAAACAAAACGGCAGCCTTTTTTAATGCATTGGCAATGCAGGCTTTACCTGGATTTTTATCTTCTTCCAGCGACAGGAAATGATGTATTACTTCCATCATGGCAGCCAGGTCGCTTTGTTTTTGAAAAGGGCCGGGGTTTATATTGATAAGATCAAATAATTCATCTTTATTCACGAGGTTAAAATTACCTGCCAATGCAAGGTTTTTACCGGGTGTAAAATCTCTTTTTATAAAAGGATGGCAAAACTCAACATCATTTTTTCCCTGCGTGCCATAACGCAAATGGCCCAGCAATAGCTCTCCGATGAGCGGCACATGTCCCTTCATTAATTCCGGGTGCTTTTTAATATCAGGCTGATATTTTTCCAGTTCATTTATTTCTACACCAAGCTTAAAAAACAAATCAGCAATAGGTTGCTGTGCATTGCTGCGAACGCGATTAAGGAAAGGTGAGCCGTTAGTAGTATTTAATTTAACTGCGGCAATGCCTGCGCCATCCTGCCCGCGGTTATGCTGCTTTTCCATTAAAAGGTAGAGCTTGTTAAGCCCGTACATTACCGTTCCATACTGCTGGAGATAATAAGAAAAATCTTTTCTTAAACGAATGAGGGCGAGGCCGCATTCATGTTTTATTGCATCACTCATTGGGGAATTGAAGGCGCAAATTTACAATTATTCATTAAATGCTTATGTTAATATAAACAGCCCTGTTAATAAGTTTTTGCTTCTGTAACCACACTTTCGGCCAGCCATAAAAACTCTTTTGTAAACACATCAATATTCTTTTGAAAAGAAGCGTCGAGCAGGTTGCCCTGTTCGTCAAATTTTTTATCAACAAAGGGTGTAATCAGCATATGCGGAGACCCGATACCAAACAAAGCATAGATAAGCAATTGCACCTGCAGCCCGCCCCGTATGCCGCCTAATGCGCCCGGCGATGCGGTAACAATGCCAAACGGTTTTCTGGATTGTTTCGGGAAATGATCAAAGAGGTTTTTAATGGCCGGGGTATAACTTCCGTTATATTCAGGTGTAGCAATTATAAAGGCATCCGCGCTAAACATGCGCTGTGCAAGCGGCTTAAATTCAACCGGTGTGGTTTCTACACTTCTGAAAACCTCCTGCTGCAATACATTCAGTTCCCAATCCCTCACATCAATTATATTCACATTGTGCGCTGTTATTGCCGACAAATGTTTTTGAAGATGCAAAACCAACCGGTGTGTTACACTGTTTATGCGCGGGCTACCCGATACTATTTCTATGTGCATGTTATTCTTTCTTCTTAAGCCTGCTTAACCATTTCAACATTTATTAAGAGGCGTACATCATCACTAACCACTGCACCGCCTGCCTCTGTAAGTGCATTCCATTTTAAACCAAATTCTTTACGGCTTATTTTACCGGATAATTCAAAACCTTCCCTGGTTTGCCCCCACGGATCAAGTACACTGCCACCATGTTCAACTTTTAATGCGATATTTTTTGTTACGTCACGAATGGTTAAATCGCCATGCAATATATATTCATTATCGTCTTTCTTTTCAATTGATGTTGATTTAAAGGTGAGCTTCGGATATTTTTCCGCATTAAAGAAGTCATCGCTTTTTAAATGCCCGTCTCTCTGTTCACTCTTGGTGGAAATACTGTCAACATCTGCTTCAAAAGATATGGAAGCATCGCTGAAATCACTTTTTTCGGCCTCCATAGTTGCATCAAATTTTGAAAAATTACCGCTCACGGTACTGATAACAAGGTGCTTAACTTTAAAGCCTATTTCGCTGTGTGCAGCGTCAATTTTGTAAGTTGCCATAACTGTTTGTTTTTTGTGATTATCTATTTAATATTAAATATGTATGTACATGTATTAGGATAAAAGCTTTTATTTTTCAGTTTCCCTTATTTCTTCAAGGATGCCGTTTAATTCTCTTGCCTTTTCTTCATCCATTATCATTATTTTATCCATCAGCTTATTTATCCGTTCCGTACTATGCTCAAGGATATTAATCCCGGCTGGCGTTAGTACTATTACCGTTTCACGCCTGTCCGATTCAGATGAGGTACGCTTAACCAGTTTTTTGGTTTCAAGCCTGTCTATTATTCTTGGCACATTTGAGCTTTTCTCAATCATCCTGCATGCAATTTCCTTTACACAGATATGTTCGGGATGTTTTCCTTTTAATATACGCAGCACATTATATTGCTCATGCGTTAACCCATATTCCTTCAGTTCTTTACTCATGCTGGTTTTAAGCCACCATGAAGTATAAAGAATGTTTAAAGTAGCTTTATGCACTTCACTCTTGAATTTATTACTTTTAATTGCTTTTTCCAGTTTCACAATGCAAATATATGTATATACATCTAATTTACCAAATAAAAACCTCAGTTTTACTGAGGTTTTTATTTTTAGTTAGAAGCTGTTGTTTCGGAAGCAAACCAAAAATCAAGACTTTTACATGTATGATATTCAGGATCAATATCAATATAAAAATCTGATATATGTTGCTTAAACCAGCCGTCCAATGCTTTTTGTTTCTTTTCACCCAGCGCCTGCTGCGCCACACGGTCGTAGTCATCTTTTAAATTCATACGGTGCGGCTGGGTTTGATGTGCCAGGTACACTAACCGCACACCCTGTTTACCGCGGTCATCTGTATAAACCAGCGGCTGGGATATATCGCCGGCCTTCATACCTTTAAGGTTAGCCACTATGCCTTTATCCAACTGGTCTATGGTTAACCTCGTAGAACCATCATAAGGAGAAGATATGCGGCCTGCATTGTAACGGGTAGCATCATCTTCACTATACTTATTCACGGCTTCATTAAAATTCAGCGTACCGGCCACAATTCTTGAACGAACGCTGTCAAGCTTTTGTTTGGCGCCATTTATTTCTGTTTCCGTTACAGCCGGAATAATGAGGATATGCCTTACCACGGCATCATCGCCGGCGCGGCTAACCATTTGAATAATATGCAAACCAAATTTGCTTTTTATAACGGGGGATACCTGCCCTTCCTTTAATTTAAATGCCGCAGACAGGAAAGTTGGGTCAATGCCTTTGTCCGTACGGTTTATGCTAAACTGGCCGCCATTTTCTTTTGCGGTCGGGTCCTGGGAATAAACCTTAGCCAGGTCGGTAAATTTCTTCTGACCGCTTTCTACCTGTTTTTTAAGATCGTTCAACTGGTTGGTTATATAATCTTCAATGTCTTTATTGGCTTTGGGATAAATAACAATCTGGGCCACTTCAAGCTCACTTTCAAAAAAAGGAAGGCTGTCTTTAGGGATCTTATCATAAAAAGCCTGTACTTCTGAAGGCGTTATTTTTACATTCTCCAAAATTTTTGCACGCATTTTATCAGCCAACTGGCGTTCAATGAAGGGTTGACGCAGGTCTTCTTTTAACTGGTAAACCGTTTTGCCGGCAATTTGCTCCAGCACATCTTTAGAGCCATATTGACTTATAAAATAACGTATCTGGTTGTCGAGTAATGCATCAATTTCATCATCCCCAATAGTTATAGAATCTTTATTGGCTTGTAATACCAGTACTTTTTGCACCAACTGGCCTTCAAGGAAAGCGCATTCAGGGTTTGGTGGCAGTTGAACATTTTGCGCCTGTCTTTTATAATCTGATATAGCATTCTCAATATCAGATTTAAGAATAATTTTATCTCCCACTTTTGCTATGATCTGGTCTGCAACAATCCGCTTTGTTTGTGCAGAAGCTGCTGCCGCAACCAGTGTGAAAAGAAAGAGGTACAAAAAGATTTTTTTCATACTATATGTTAATCAACCCAAAAGTAAATGATTAAAAAAGCAGGCATGGCGCCTGCTTTTCTTTTAACAAAGAATTTGTGTGAACTATAATGTGCGTTTTACTTCTTCTTTTTCGTATGCTACAATGGTATCAGAAGGATTGATATCTGAGAAATTTTTGATAGTTAAACCGCATTCATAACCGGTAGCTACTTCCTTCACATCATCCTTAAAGCGTTTTAAGCTGCCCAGTTCTGCAAATGCGCCTTCCTGTCTCGGGTAGATAAGAATGCCATCCCTGAAAAGACGGATCTTACTGTCGCGTTTAAATTTTCCTTCCTGTACATAACAACCGGCAACAGTGGCTTTATCAAACTTATATACTTCACGAATTTCAACTGTGGCCACTTCTTTCTCTTCCACCTTAGGTTCAAGCATGCCTTCCATGGCGCTCTTTACCTCTTCAATAGCATTATAGATGATGGAGTAGGTTTTTATTTCCACGCCTTCATTCTGTGCAAGCCTGCTCGCCTGGCTTGAAGGGCGCACATTAAAGCCGATGATGATGGCATCTGATGCAGTTGCCAGCAATACATCGCTTTCAGAAATCTGGCCAACAGCCTTATGCACCACATTTACCACGATTTCTTCGGTTGAAAGCTTTTGCAGTGAATCGCTTAACGCTTCCACAGAACCGTCCACGTCGCCTTTAATGATGATCTGCAGTTCTTTGAAATTACCCAATGCGAGGCGGCGGCCTATTTCATCAAGCGTAATATGTTTGCGGGTCCTCAATCCCTGTTCGCGAATAATCTGCGAACGCCTTGTGGCAACATCCTTCGCCTCTGATTCATCCATATATATTTTGAACTTTTCACCGGCCTGCGGCGCTCCGTTCAACCCTAATATCTGAACAGGCGCTGATGGCGGCACTTCAGTTACACGCTGGTTACGTTCGTTGGTCAACGCTTTCAATCTTCCAAAATACTGGCCGGAAACTATAAGATCACTTTGCCTGAGGGTTCCGTTTTGTACGAGCACGGTGGCAACATAACCGCGGCCTTTATCCAGTGAAGCTTCAATAATAGTTCCGGATGCTTCCCTGTTTGGGTTAGCCGTGAGATTGAGCAGGTCGGCTTCGAGCAATATCTTTTCCAGCAGAAGATCAACATTCAATCCTTTTTTGGCAGATATTTCCTGGCTCTGATATTTACCGCCCCATTCTTCAACCAGAATATTCATTTGCGATAACTGCTCATATATTTTGGCCGGGTTTGCACCGTCTTTATCAATTTTATTAATGGCAAATATCATGGGCAGGTTGGCAGCCTGGGCATGGCTAATGGCTTCTTTTGTTTGCGGCATCACGGCATCATCGGCGGCAATTACAATCACCGCAACGTCCGCAGCTTTGGCCCCGCGGGCACGCATGGCTGTAAACGCTTCGTGACCGGGTGTATCAAGAAAAGTTATCTTTTTATCGCCATTAATTGTTACCTGGTAGGCGCCGATATGCTGGGTAATACCACCAGCTTCACCGGCAACCACATTAGCACTCCGGATATAATCAAGCAAAGAAGTTTTACCATGATCTACGTGACCCATTATAGTAACAATGGGCGCCCGTGGCAATAAATCTTCTTCATCATCTTCAATTTCTTCATCTTCTTCCTCAGCATCGTCAAGGCCGATAAATTCAACTTCATAATTAAACTCGCCGGCAACCAGTTCAATAACTTCCGCATCAAGGCGCTGATTAATAGACACCATTATACCCAGGCTCATACACTTGCTGATGATATCGGCAAAGCTTACGTCCATAAGGTTTGCAAGGTCACTTACGGTTACGAATTCTGTAACCTGCAGCTTGTTTGTTTCGCCTTCTGCCGTATTTTCGATGGCCTCATTTCTTTTTTCCCTGCGGTGCTTGGCCTTTGATTTGCCTTTGCCCGCAGAACCGGAAAGAATGGCCTGTGTTTCCTGAATTTTCCTTTTTATTTCATTTGGGTCAATCTCCCTATCGTGTTGTATAACAGGTCTGCGGTTATCCCTGCCGCCGCCCCCACGTTGCGGATGATGGCCGCGATTACCGCCACCGCCACCGTCCCTGCGGAAACGGTTATCGCCCCCACCGCCCTGTGATGGCCGTGATGGTTGTTGCTGGCCTTCCGTTCTTCTTTCAAGCGGGTTACTACCTACGCCTTTTTTATCGATGGGAATACGTTTACGTTTGCGTTTTTCTTCACGCTGAGGGGCGGCCGGACCAGGTTTGGGCCTGGTGTCGTTTTCTACCGGCAAACTTATTTTGCCTAAAACCTTAGGGCCCTCAATTCTCTCTGCCCTTATGTTCTGTATAACCACAGGTTCATCGGGTGCAGGAGCAGGTTCTTCTTCCTGCGGGGCAGCTTCAGGCGCCTCTTCCACCGGTGCTATTTCGGGCACTTCTTCAACGGGCTGTGCTACCTCTTCAGCAGGTGGCTGTGGTTGTGGTTGCTCAGTTTTTTTGGGCTTGCCTACTGCTGATAAATCTATTTTATCAATAATCTTCGGCCCTTCAATTTCAGGAGCTTCGATCTTTATAACTTCAGGTTCACTGGCAACAACTTCTGCAACCGGCTCTTCAACTTTTTCTTCATCTATTACAGGCTCAACAGGTTTTGGAAGCTCAGGACTTACTTCGGGCTCCGCAACTGCTTCCGCAGGTTTGGGGGATACTTCCGGTGCAGCCTGCTTAGATTCTTCTTTTCTGAATGTAATTTCCTCTTCTTCTTTTCTTTTTCTTTCAGCCTGTACACTTTTAGGTATTTCAATCTGGTCGGCCTTCGACTTTGCATTTTTATCGCCCTGGAAGTTGTGCTGTAAAGCCTCATACATTTCAAGGGTAAGCTTTGCCGTAGGCTTTAATTCGTCCCGATCAAAACCCTTACCTACCAAAAATTCAATAAGTGTATCCTGACCAATATTGAATTCTTTGGCAGCGCCTAATAATCTTGGTAACTTAATTTCAGCCATTCAATTTTTTTTGTTTTGTGCAGGCTTCAGTTTTTGAAGTTTCTATAATTGGCGTGCATAGTTTTTTAAGCGCGCTAATTTCAATCAATTTTTATACCTGCAATATTATTCTTTTTCGAATTCTGCTTTTAATACTCTTTTTACGTCCTCTATTGTTTCTTTTTCCAGGTCTGTTCTGCGTTCCAGCTCGTCAACGCTTAAATCCATTACACTGCGGGCTGTATCGCATCCAACGCGTTTTAATTCGTCGATAACCCATGTATCAATTTCGTCGCTAAATTCGTCCAGATCGATATCAAATTCTTCCTGCTCGCCTTCATTTTCACGGAATACATCAATGTCGTAATCGGTAAGCTCGCAGGCAAGTTTAATATTCACACCCCTTCTGCCAATTGCCAGGGAAATCTGGTCGGCCTTCAAATAAACATCAGCATGTTTATTTTCATTGTCGAGATCCATATAGCTTATTTTGGAAGGTGTAAGTGAACGCTGAATAAGCAATTGGATATTGCTCGTCCAGTTAATTACATCAATGTTTTCATTTTTCAGCTCACGAACTATGCCATGAATGCGGCTGCCTTTCATACCAACGCAGGCGCCTACAGGATCGATCCTGTCATCAAAACTTTCCACAGCCACTTTAGCACGTTCGCCCGGCTCCCTTACTATTTTTCTTATAGTGATAAGGCCATCAAAAATTTCAGGCACTTCAATCTCGAGCAACTTAGCCAGAAATTCGGGACTGGTACGGCTTAATATGATGACCGGCGTATTATTTTTCATATCCACACGGGCAACAACGGCACGGATATTTTCACCTTTTTTGAAATAATCCTGCGGTATTTGTTCACTTTTGGGCAGAATTAATTCGTTGCCTTCTTCATCCATCAGTAAAACTTCTTTTTTCCAAACCTGGTAAACTTCCGCGGTAATTATTTCGCCAATCCTGTCGCCATATTTTTTTACAAGCACATTCTTTTTTAAATCGCTGATGCGGCTTGCCAAAGTTTGTTTTGCCGCAAGAATGGCACGGCGGCCAAAATCAAGCATATCCACTTCCTGGTACAATTCTTCGCCCACTTCAAAATCGGGTTCAATTTTTATCGCATCGCTGTAAGCAACTTCGGCCAGCGGGTCCTGCACCTCGCCATCTTCCACGATCATGCGGCGACGAAAAATTTCCAGGTCACCTTTTTCGGCATTTACTATCACATCAAAGTTTTCATCACTGCCATATTTTTTTCTAAGCAGTGTTTTAAACACATCTTCCACTACTTTCATCATAGTAGGCCTGTCGATATTTTCAGCTTCCTTAAATTCCTGGAAGGCTTCAATTAGATTTATACTTGCCATACGATTTACGATTTATGAAGTACGATTTACAAACCGCACGATTAAAATTCAATTTGAACTGTTGTTGTTTTTATGTTTGAAAATGGAATAACCAATTGTTTTATTTCGGCTTTTTTTCCTTTGCCAGTTGTTTGCTCTACAATGATATCGTCGCCTGAAACCTGCAGCAGACGGCCATTTACAGCAGTGCCATCGTTAAAATTTACCTCCACGTTTCTGCCCACGTTTTTTAAATACTGTCTCTGCAGTTTTAAAGGCTTATCAATGCCGGGAGATGAAACCTCAAGTGAAAAATCGCCGGGTGGGAAAAAATTTTTGCTCTCGATTATTTTATATAACTGCCTGTTAAACTGAACGCATTTTTCAATGGAAATGCCGTTGTCACCGTCAATAAAAACCTTTATATTGCTGGTTGGTTTAATTTTTATTTCAACCAAAAAATAACCAGGCTCGCTTTCAAGAAAAGTGCTTACTATTTGCTCAATGCTATTTAAAACAGAATCCGAATTCATATATGGTAAAAAGAGAAGGGAACGACTGCGTTCCCTTCCAAAAATGATTTCCGTTTGCAAATGTATAACGTTATTTATTATCATCCAAATATTGCACTGGTTAACCAGTTGTGAAATTATGAGGAGCGGTTAAGGCCAATAATTGAAAAATTGTAATTTTACCACATGATACTCGAATGGCTTTTTACATTTTTGGTTTTCTATCTTTTATATAAATTCATCTTCAATTTTGTACTGCCTGTTTCAAGGGCTACTTCGCAGGTGCGCAACAAGGTGAATGAGATGAACCGTCAGCAACAAGCTTATCAGCAACAGGCTGCCGGCAATGCCCATTCAAATAATAGTAATTCTGCTAATACTTCAAAAAGCGCTGCTGCAAAATCCAAACCGCCCGCTGAAGATTATATAGATTTTGAAGAAATAAAATAATTCCCGATTCAAAAACCCAGGGATATTTCTGTACAATTCATTCATTGAATTAATTACTGCCACAGAATGCAAGCTAAATATCTACATAATTGTTCCTGATTCCATAACGGCAAAATAGTTGATAGAGATCATTAAAAGATTTTATGAAAAATATTTTAATGATACTTACATGTATGATGGCACTAAGTTGTTCTACAGGATCCAATAATGTTTCCGAAACAGACTCAATGAATGGGATAGATGAAAGTAATGGCATAATGGATACTGCAGTTGGCCCCAATCCTAATGGTTATGCGCCGCCCAATGCAGATATTGACACCAGCCAATACCGCAAAGATTCCATTAAAGCAAGAGACTCTGCGGCGGCTTTACAGCAATAATTTTTGTACGATTTAATCTCTTCAATAGACCGCTGCTTTATTTAACATTAAGGCAAAAGCGTTTAACAGGCCGTTTACAGTTTTCTTCAGAATTGCTTTAGAACTGCGTTTGAAATTTGGGTTTTAAAAACTAAATTTTAAAGACATGACATTAAAGAAGATTCTAACGGCAATGCTTTTAACGGCCATCGTTGCCACGGGAAGCGTTTGGGCTTATACTAAATTCCAGGATAAAAGTCCTTTAACCTATACACAAAGAGCAAATTCGCTTTTTAAAAATGCAAGTTATGTTAACGGTAATTCCCCGGCACCAATGGTTGATTTTGAAAAAGCGGCCACTAAAGCAAGCCCTGCTGTAGTGCACATTAAAACCGTATTGAAAGCCACGCAAACTGCGGATATGTCGCAGATACCTGATCCGTTCAGGCAATTTTTCGGGCCTGGTTTTGGCGATGGCGATCAAAATGCAATGCCCGATCAGAAAGCATCTGGTTCAGGTGTTATCATTACCTCTGACGGTTATATTGTAACCAATAATCACGTGGTGGATGGCGCCAAAGAAGTAACCGTTACGCTCAATGATAAAAACGATTACAAAGCCAAAGTTGTTGGCACTGATCCCAGCACCGATCTTGCTGTAGTTAAGATTGACGCCAAAGACCTGCCTTATATCACTTTTGCCAATTCAGATGATGTGCATCTTGGCCAGTGGGTTTTGGCAATTGGTTACCCGCTTAATCTTGAAACAACCGTTACTTCAGGTATTGTAAGCGCCAAGGCAAGAAACATTGGCATTAACAGCCGCAACAGCAGCTCTGCCATTGAATCTTTTATTCAAACGGATGCAGCCGTTAACCCCGGCAACAGCGGTGGTGCACTTGTGAATACAGACGGCGACCTTATCGGCATTAACAGCGCTATTGCTTCGCCCACCGGTTCTTATGCCGGTTATGCTTATGCCATTCCATCAAACCTGGTGCAAAGGGTGGCTAATGATATTGTAAAATATGGCAGTGCAAAAAGGGCTTATCTCGGTATTATGTTTCCCAATGATCAATTGAGTGCAGAAGACCGCGCTAAAAATAATATTAAAGACGGTAATGGTGTTTTTGTAATGGATGTGGCCAAAGGCAGCGCTGCGGAAGAAGCCGGCATACAAAAAGGCGACTTTGTAACCAGGCTCAATGGTTCAACACTGAATAGCGGCACAGAATTAATGGGTAAAATCGGTTCACTTCATCCAGGCGATAAAATAGATATTACCTATACGCATAATGGTTCTGAAAAAACAGCCACAATAACTTTAAAAGGTTCATCAGGCACTTATGCCAGCATGAAGGAACAGGTGATTGACCAGTTAGGTGCATCATTTGAAAACCTTGATAAAGACAAAGCTTCAAAACTAAATATCAGCTCAGGCGTTGTAGTAAAACAATTGGGCCAGGGTGTATTAACAGATCAAACAAGAATTAAAGAAGGATTTATTATTACCAAAGTAAACGGTAACAAAGTAAGCACTGTGGATGAATTAAAAGACGCCTTGAAAAATGCAGGCAACAGCGCAATTATAAGCGGTATTTATCCAAACAATCCACAAGAAGAATATAAATACGCATTGAATGATTTGAATGGCTAAACATAGTTAGTGTTCTGGTCTTTAAGCAAACCCGTCTTTTATAAGGCGGGTTTTTTGTTTGATATATTCTATCCTATTTTGTTAGATAACGCAATTGTTACTGCCATTGTTGTGCTTAAAAAATATAGTTGCAAAACGAAGTTTGACTAATTCCTAACAGATAATTTAGAACTGTTTAATCACTGGCCGGGCGCTTCAGTACACCACTTAATCAGTTGAAAAAGCTTCAGGCCGGTAACTGTTTAAAGGAACCGTATAAATTAAAAACATCAGCATGAATTCATTTGTATTCGAACTGGAAAACGTTAACAAAACAACATCCAATATTGCCGGCGGCAAAGCTGCCAATCTCGGCGAACTTTTTAAAATTGAAACAATCAGCGTTCCCGGTGGCTTCTGCATCTCAACCGAAGCCTTTAAAAAGATTATTGAAAACACACCGGAAGTAAATACCCTGTTAAACCAGCTATCGTTGCTGAACATAGAAGACCGTGATAAAATTAATAAGCTTAGCAAAGAGATCCGTAAGATCATAGAAGCAGCAAGCATTCCTCAAAATATCCGCAATGAAATCATCCTTCATCTTTCCAGGCTTGGAGACCAAAACGCTTATGCAGTAAGGTCCAGCGCCACCGCAGAAGATTTGCCAACAACCTCTTTTGCAGGCCAGCAGGACACCTACCTGAATGTTATGGGAAAGGATTCCATCCTCAAACATATCAGTAAATGCTGGGCTTCGCTGTTTACGGAGCGGGCCATAACTTACCGCATTCAAAACGGTTTTGACCACTATAAAATATACCTGGCCGTAATTGTTCAGAAGATGATTTTTTCGCAGGCTGCCGGTATTTTGTTTACAGCCGACCCCATTACTTCCAACAGGAAAATATTATCCGTTGATGCAGGCTATGGATTAGGAGAAGCTGTGGTTTCCGGAATTGTAAATGCAGACAATTACAAAGTGCATAATGGTAAGATTACAGATAAAAAAATAGCTGACAAGCGGCTGGCTGTTTATGCTGTGAAAGATGGCGGCACAAAAGAGCAAAAGATTGCAGTTGAACAACAGCATAAACAGGTATTAACGGATGAACAAATTTTACAGCTTGAATATATCGGAAGAAAAGTTGAAGCACATTTTGGTTGCCCGCAGGATATTGAATGGTGTTTGGCAGATAATCATTTTTATATTGTCCAGAGCCGGCCTATCACCACTTTATATCCCATACCGCAAGCAAATGATGCAGAAAATCATGTTTATGTTTCTGTAGGCCATCAGCAAATGATG
>JAEWBD010000189.1 GCA_023391315.1 Bacteroidota bacterium
GTGGTGCGAGAAGCGCTGGTTCAAGCACTAGTTATAGTGGAGGAGGCGGTGCTATAGGTCAGGTTGTCATTACTTATTACAATACACCAACTATTACTTCTTTTTCTCCAAACAATGCATGTTCGGGAAGTGGAATTACAATCACAATCCAAGGTACAAACTTCACAAATCCTTCAACAGTAAAAATTAACGGAATAACTGCCACTTCCACATTTGTTAATAATACTACTTTAACTGCCGTATTACCTTCAGGAGCTACTACAGGAGCAATTTCTGTTTCAACCGCCGGCGGTACAGCAACGAGTGCAACAAATTTTACTGTTAATCCTTTACCCGCCACTACTTTAGTCAGCGGCGGCGGGTCATTCTGTGCTACAAGCGCAACGTTAACTGCTTCCGGCGGAAGCGGGGGTACTATTTATTTCCAGGGCACAACTTCTAATGGTACTTCTACGGCAATTCCATCTAACACGCAAATTATTACTGCCTCCGGTACTTATTACTTCAGGGCGCAATCATCTTCAGGCTGCTGGGGTCCTCAGGGAAGCGCTACAGTTAACATAAATACAGTTCCGGCTGCAACTACAGTAAGTGGTGCCGGAACATTTTGTGGCAGTACTACGGTAACCGCCTCTGGCGGAAGCGGTGGTACGATTTATTTCCAGGGAATGGTGTCTGGTGGCACGTCTACATCTATTGCTTCCAATTCCCAAACTGTTACTGCATCCGGAACGTATTATTTCAGGTCGCGTTCTGCCGCTGGCTGCTGGGGTCCGGAAGGAAGTGTTGTTGTAAGCATAACGCCAATACCTCCAGCACCAACAGGCTCAACCCCGCAGTTATTTTGTTCCAACAATAACCCAACTGTATCTAACCTTAGCGCAACAGGTAGTAACATACAGTGGTATTCAGCAGCAACAGGCAGTACAGCTTTAACCTCTTCAACAGCTTTAATAGACGGCAACCATTATTATGCCTCGCAAACTGTTAGCGGGTGTGAAAGCACAACAAGACTTGATGTTACCGTTAATGTTTATGATGCTGTTAATATAATAACCCAGCCTGATATAACTCAAACCTCTTGTTCAACTTTTCCTGCGGATTTTACAGTTGCAGCCACAGGCTCAGGATTAACTTATCAATGGTATAAGGTTGGCAGTCCAGATGCTGCTGTTATTGATGACGGAAATATAACCGGGAGCACAACAGATCACTTGCATATTGATCAAACGAGCACAACCGACGCCGGAACATACTATGTAATGGTTTCCGGTACTTCCCCATGTGATCCTGTGCGATCAGGCGACGCGACTCTAATCGTAAATGAAGAAATAGTGGTTGTATCAAAACCAGCTAACCAAACTGTTTGCGAGGGCGCAACTTCAGTAACATTTACTGTTGTTGCCACGGGTACTGACTTAACCTACCAATGGAAAAAAGGTAGCACAGTATTAGCAGATGACGCACATATTTCGGGTTCGGGAACAGCTTCTTTAACTATAAATAATATCACTTTGGCTGATGCCAGTAATAATTATAATGTTGTAATAAGTAGTCTGACTGGCATTTGCCCTCAATCCAACCCAAAAAACATTAAACTTATAGTAAATCCAACTCCATCAATTTTAGATTATTCAACGAATACTTGCAGTGGTAATTCTGTTACTTACACGCCGGCAAATGGTTTAGGTAATACCGTTCTATCCGGCACTACTTATACCTGGAGTGCTCCAACTGTACCGGGAATTAGCGGAACTATATCCGGAACTTCACAAAGTTCTTTTAATAGCGGCACTTTAATAAATTCAACGAATACCCCTATAAATGTTGTTTATAATGTTACACCTACAACTACCACCGGGTCTTGTAGCGGGAATGCTTTTAATATAACTATTACTGTTAATCCATCGCCGGTAATTACAAACCAAACAGGTTCGGTTTGCAGTGGAGGGGTATTTAGTTTTACGCCTGTAAATGGCTCACCAACTTCAGCGACTATAGTTCCATCAAATACAACATATTCATGGAACGCGCCAGCTTCAGTAACAGGAATTTCGGGCTTATCGGGTGGTACTGCACAAACATCATTTAATGCCACGTTAATTAATTCAACCAATGCTCCAATAACGGTAAATTATACAGTTACGCCTACATCCGGAGATGCTGGTAATTGTGTTGGCGCTTCATTTAATATTGCACTTACGGTAAACCCAACACCAGCAATCCCTGATCAGGCAGGTACAACATGCAGCGGAGTAACCTATACGCTTTTGCTTTCAAACGGTGTTCCCACTGCAGCAACAGTAATTCCGTTTAATACTAAATATTCGTGGACTGCACCGGCACCCGTAACCGGAATTTCCGGATTGACCGGTGGAACTGCTCAAACCGCATTCAGTGTTTCATTAACTAATTCCACCAGTGCTCCTATAACAGTTAATTATACAGTTACACCTACATCAGGCGCTGCGGGTAGTTGTGTTGGTGTTCCGTTTAATGTTGCGGTTACAGTAAATCCCACACCAACATTAAGCAGTACGTTAACACCAGCTGCTGTTTGCAGTAATACTGCCTTTGTGTACACCCCAACCAGCAATATATCACCAATTACATTTGGCTGGACAAGGGCTGTAGTTTCAGGCATAAGCAATCCTGGGGCTTCAGGTTCTAATGGTATTAATGAAACGTTGATAAATACGACGGGCTCAAATATATCAGTAAGATATGTTTACACATTAACCTCTAACGGCTGTACTAATACCCAGAATGTAGATGTAATAATAAAGGCTTCAAACGTTACTGTAGCACCTGCAGTACAGCCACCTCTGTGTAATAACAGTTCAACCACTGCAATGACTATATCAAGCTCTGTTGCCGGTACAACGTTTAGCTGGTCAAGAGATAATACTGCTAATATAACAGGTATTTCTTCAGGCAGTGGTACAAACATTCCTGCAATTACCTTAACGAATACAACAACAACAACGCAGGTAACTGTTTTCACAATAACTGCTACAGCGCCTAATGGATGTGTTATAACCAAAACAGTTAGTGTTGCTGTTTATGCTACTTTAGTACCAGGAACGGTTACAGCCGATCAGGTTCTTTGTAATCTCCTGAGTACTTCTACGCCTGCACCTTTAAATTCTACGCCGGCTACAGGAGGAAGTGGAAATGGAACTTATACATATGTATGGCAACAAAGCTTAGACTTAACTAACTGGACAACGGCTACGGGTAATACCGGAACCTTAACTTACCAACCGCCGGCAATTGCCCGATATTACCGCCTAGGGGTTGTAGATAATACTTGCGGCGATAAATTTAGTAATACCGTTACTATTTCTACCGCCACTGAATTAAGCGGTTCTTTTGACGAAACATCTTATCCCACAAGTGCATTTTGCTATTCAGGTGGCAGTTATCATTATATGATAACGTCTGGTTCATTTACAAGTGGCATAGGAAACAAAACAATTGATTATTCATGGTCTTCTTCATACGGTCCGCCGACTGTTGCGTCAACAGGTATTGCAACAACTAAGGGTACATGTTATCTTTTTGGACTGCCCTTTCTACCTTATGACTGTTATACGGGTGATGCAACATTTACTTTTGCTAATTCAACCAATGCTGTAATTAATACTTATGTAGCTATTACGCCAAAAGTTCTTAATACAGATCATTCTTTATATTGTCAATTAGATACCAAGACAATACCGATTGATATTAACCCAAATCCAGTGGTAAACACTATTCTGAATGCTCAATATTGCAATGGAACAGTTGTACCTGCCACTTCATTCACAACCCCAACTACCGGCGGAACAATGAGCTATACCTGGACGAATAGCAACACTGCAATAGGTCTTGCCGCAAGCGGTTCAACAGCATATATACCATCATTCACTGCAACAAATAATGGGACAAATCCAATTACTTCAACTGTAAAAGTTACGCCTAGCATTACATATAACGGAACGAAATGTACCAATGGCACACCAATGCAATTTACAATTAATGTTAACCCTACGCCAAAACTCAGCAGCAGTTTAACGCCACCTGCTGTTTGCAGTGGCTCTCCTTTTAATTACACAGCATTAAGTTTAACAACCGGCACAAGCTTTAGCTGGAGCAGAGCAGCAGTTGCGGGTATAAGCAATGCGGCGGCTTCCGGAACAAATGGTATAAGTGAAACATTGATTAATACAACTTCATCTCCAATTACTGTTACATATGTTTATAATTTGAGCGCTAATACATGCAGTAACAGCCAAAATGTTACTGTAAGTGTAAACCCTACACCGGCAATAAGTGATTACACATCCACTATTTGCAGTGGTTCCACTTTTACGATAGCGCCTGCTAATGAAGTTCCAACAGCTGCAACTATTGTTCCTTTAAATACTAAATATACCTGGACTGTAAGTGCACCAAATATAACCGGGGCAAGTAATCAAATTACACCTCAGACTTCTATAAGCCAAACCCTTACAAATACCACAAGCACAGTACAAACAGCAACATATACAGTAACGCCAATATCAGGTGCATCAGGCAGCTGTACGGGCAGTACATTTACCATTTCAGTTAATGTTAACCCTACACCCGATGCTGGAACAATCACTGGTTCTTCTTCTCTTTGTGTAGGAACACAAGTTATCTTTTCGAGTTCGGTAAGCGGCGGCACATGGGTTTCAAGTAATCCGAGTATTGTTAAAGTAGTTGATCCGATAAATGGAATAACACAAGGGCTAAGTACAGGTGCCGCAAATATTACTTATCAGGTAAGTATATCAGGCTGTGGAAGTGCAACTTCACCGAATTATCCGGTAACGGTTACGCCAGCTGGGGAATGGAAGGGCATTACTTCCAACTGGAATGACCCTCAGAACTGGTGTAGTGGTATTCCAACGTCTTCAACAAACGTAATTATCCCATCCGGAGTACCAAATCAACCAAAAATTTATACTGCTGATGCAAATGCAAAATCAGTTACAATAAATTCTGGTGCTTCACTAACAATGTCCGGTGCCTACAATCTGAATATTGCTTCAAGTGGTATATTTACCAACAACGGTAATTTTGATGCAACGGCCAGTACCACAGGTGCGGTTGTGTTTGCAGGCAATGGCACAGTAAACGGAGGGTCAGCAACCAGCTTCAATAATCTTACCATGAATAGTAATCTTACATTACCAGCATCACCAACAGCTTCAACTATTACAGGAACATTCAAAATAAACAGTGGTAGTGTTTTGACCAATTCTCCAGTTTATACAAGTACATCAACGCTTGTTTATAATACAGGTGCCTCTTATACAACTGGTCGCGAATGGTTTGCTGGCAGCACAACTATAATAAGTGCAGGTATAGGGATTCCTCAGAATGTTATTATTCAAAGTGGAACTGTTACTGTAAATACTGGCTCTAATGCAAACAGATCGTTAGCAGGAGATCTTACAATAAATTCCGGAAGCTTATTGCAGTTATTAATCGGATCAAACCCAAACTTAACCGTAACAGGTAATTGGACGAATAACGGCACTTTTAGCGCAAACGGCAAAACGGTAACATTTAATGGCGGTGGAGATAATATACTTGCAGGAAATACGACTTTTCATGACCTTACTATAAATAAAACCGGCGGCTTTCTAACCTTTGCGGCTCAGCATACAACAATAGATCATGATTTGACAGTAAGCGGAGGTGCTATGAAATCAAACACAAATACTATGGTAGAATTTACTGGTATTGGTAGCTTAGCAGGGATTAATGATAAATCATTTTATGACTTACAAATAAACAATGCGTCTGTAATGACCATTACTTCTGGAGGTGTTAGTATAAATCATGATTTTATTAATAATGGAATTTATACTTACAACGGTGCGGCTAGATTAACGACTTTTGGTGGCAGTGGAATCTTGCAATCAATGTCTGGAAGTGCAGGAAGTACAACCATCTTTGGAAAAGTAGTAGTTGGCGATAATCATCCTTTCAGTACCGGAATCACACTCAATGCAAGCAATGATTACACAATACAAGGTGGAAGCATATCATTAAGTCATAGTAGCACATTAAACAATACAGGGAATACAGTATCATTCTCTGGTTCTGCCGCAACTATCAGCACTACAGGCACCGGTATTGCCTACTTCCATGATGCAGTTACTAATGTATCTCTAAACCCTGGTAGTGGCATCTCAACTTTTAATAATTATTTGCAAATAAATCCAGGAGGTTCTATCGCTGTCAATTCACCCAATTACGGCGGTGCCGCCACGTTAATTTATAACACAGCCACTCCATCACTTACAACAGGGCTTGAATGGAATGCAAATAGTGCAACACCAGACTTAGGGCAGCCATTTAACGTTGCCATTCAAAATACAAATAATATAGTAATGGACGGCGACAGGACCGTGCCCGGAACATTGAATATCGGTTCAGTTAATACTTTGTCGTTGAATGATAAAATGCTCACAGTGAATAAGGCAATTGACGGCGCAGGCAGTTTAACCGGTTCCCTATTGTCTGGCTTAACGCTTGGAGGTTCAGCACCAGCATTAAACTTTACGCAAACCGGTTCTGGTAATTATCTTAAAACATTTACGCTTAATTCAGGAAGTAGTGCAACACTTGCAAATGCTTTAAATATAGCAGCCGGCGTTTCATACACAAATACGGGTGTATTAAAGGCAGACGGGCCGTTAAATGCTAATGGTTTGCTGACTTTGAAATCTGATGCCAATGGGGATGCAAGAATAGATATTTCAAGCGCTGCCATTACAGGTGAAGTAACCGTTGAAAGATATATACCTGCAAGAAGAGCATGGCGTTTCCTTTCGGTACCTTTTGCAAATACTAATCAAACTATTAACCAGGCATGGCAGGAAGGGCAGACAATCACATCTGTTACTTGTCCACCTTCTGACCCAACACCGGCGGGCTTAGGTACACAACTGGCATACATTAATGGTTATCCTGGATATGACTACCATAGTACATCCAATCCGTCTCTGCAGTACTGGAATAATACTGCATGGGCAGCTCCTCCTTCTACCATTGGTTCAAATAAATTAACAGATCATCACTCCTGGTATGTATTTGTAAGAGGCGACAGGCATATTTGTCTTGACGGAATAAATGGAGATAATATCACAACATTAAGATCAAAAGGTACACTTAATCAGATTGGGGGCATAAACCAGCGCTTACAATTATCACCTGCAGGTATGGCAGCCAATAATTTCTTTATGGTAGGCAACCCTTATGCATCGCCCATCAATTTAGAAACTATTGTTAATGCAAGCCGGGTTAATGGATTCTACGCAGATAAAGTTTGGGTGATGGATCCAAAAGTTTCCGGTAACAATGGTGTTGGAGGATATGTGACCTGGACAAAAGGTGTAGGCTGGGTTCCAAATGATCCTGCCGGTATAACAGCCAGCTATAATTTAAATGATCCAGCAATAATACAAAGTGGTCAGGGCTTTATGGTATATTCCAGCGGCACAAATGCCCAGGTTCAATTCCTCGAACAGGATAAAGTTATGCAAGAAGCAAATGTTTATGGCATAGGAGCAAGGCGGCCAAAATACCCGGTAATATTTACTAATCTTACCAAAACCGGTGGAAAAGAAATGATTGATGGTGTTGCAGCAGCATTTGATGCAGGCTTATCGGCTAGTGTAGATGAAAAAGATGTACAGAAATTGTGGAACCCTGGTGAGAATATTGCTTTAATACGCGATAACCAGGGACTTTCAGTAGAAAAACGTCCGCTTGCTGGTAAGTCAGATACTTTGTTTTACCGTTTATACTTAAGACAACAACCATATGCATTAAGCATATTCAGTGGAAGTTTTCCGCAACAGGATTTACCGGCGTATGCATGGCTTATAGATAAATACCTGCAAAAGCAAATAGCAGTGAATCTAAAAGATACGACGGTATATAATTTTACACCCAATGCTGATACTAACAGTTACCGCAACAGGTTTATGCTTGTATTCAATGTAAAAGCGAAACCAAACGCTGATAGTTTTATTTATAAAGTAAAAGCACGCATTTACCCCAATCCGGTTAATGGTAAAACATTCAATCTTGAATTGCAAAACGGTCAAAAAGGTAAATACACAATAAACATTTTTACCTCAAGCGGAAGGCTGGTGGCGACGCGTACTCTGAATTACGAGTACCGGCAAGATACTTATACTATTCATGTGCCGGCAACAATTGTAGCAGGTAACTATATCGTACAAGTTATGGATAGTGCGGATAAAGCTGTAAGTGCTATTTCTTTAATAATAAGCAAATGACAATAATCGTATAGATTTTGAAACAGAATGAAGTTTAAAAGGAATAAACATACTTATTTGATTTGGTACAATTGAAGATCAATACAAGTTTTGGTTTGTGAGTTTATAGCATAAAACTGTGTAAATATTTATGAAATGAAAAAGATTATTATAAAAGTGGTGTTGTTAATAACGTTTACTACGTTTTTTAATTTATTAGTAAATGCACAATTTCCTGATGACGATCCACCCGATGATCCGGATCCGGAAATCCCCCTTGACCCCGGTTCCTGGATCCTGGCGGCTGCCGGTGTTGGCTATGGCGTGAAGAAATGGCGGGATGCAAAAAGAAAAGGTAATAAAGCCGACGCCACAGCCACTACGATTTTTTTAGAAGATGATATCAATAAAAAATAATCTCTGACCCGTACTCCGTACCAAAAACCAATTGCTTGAAACGTCTATTATTTTCCATAGCTATCATAGTGGCTGCACTTACCCTGCAGGCGCAAAAAACCTGGTATATTACAGGCGGCTTAGGACCCATGAATTATTTTGGTGACCTGCAAGACAAGCAGATCACATTTAAACAGGCAAGTTTTAGCGGGACTGCCGGGGTAACCTGCCAACTAACACCGCATTTTGCTGCCAGCCTTGCCTTCAGTTATGGCGCCGTTAAGGCCGATGATGCAAAGAATGGCTGGAAATGGGTGAACAGAAATCTTAGCTTTCACTCCTCTATCCTGGAAACTGCAGGTATTCTTCAATATGACCTCTTCAATGTTGAGCAATCTGATGAGCATAATATAGCAGAGATCAACCCACAAAAAATTACGCCTTATATTTTCGCAGGCATTGGCATGGTGCACTACAATCCCTGGACTTATGACCAGTCGGGCAAAAAAGTTTACCTGCAGCCTTTGGGAACGGAAGCGCAAACTTCGCCCTATTCCTTATGGTCGGTTTCTTTTCCAATGGGTGTGGGCATTAAATATGCGCTCTCCAATAAAATCATGCTTAGCGGGGAATTTAATTTCAGGAAAACATTAACCGATTATATGGATGATGTGAGTATTCACCAATATCCCGACACGGCGCAATTGCTCATAACCCACGGGCAGGAGGCGGCCTCACTTTCGTACAGGGCCGATGAAATTCCGAATAACGATTACAAGTTTTATGGTTACCGCGGCAACCCCAACAAAAAAGACGGGTTTTATACTTTTCTGCTTAAAATCTCTTTCCAGCTTCATAAAGAACCAAAGTTCTATTACCCGCATTAACGGGTTTACTTGCATCTTCTATATTTTATTTGCCCGGAGAGAATTTAATGCGATTTTTTATTTAACCTGTTTGCAAAGCTTTAAGCATTTATTTTTGCGGTGCTTTAAACTGATGAATGCTTATATAAAATATACAAAATTCGTTCTGCTTTTTGTTTTCCTCGTCATTATTGCGGGTAGCATAGTGCGTACCACGCAAAGCGGCATGGGCTGTCCCGACTGGCCGCATTGTTACGGTCGTCTTATACCACCTTCCAGCGTTAACGACCTTCCGCCGGATTACCGGAAATACCTTGACAAGCAGGATATAGACATGGAATATAACCCGGTGCATGCCTGGGTAGAATATATTAACAGGCTTATTACCGGCGCACTGGGTATTTTTCTGGTGGTTCATGTGGGCTGGAGCTTTAAAAAATTTTTCAGCTCGAGGCAATCTATATGCTGGCTGTCATGCCTCTTCTTAGTGGGTACTCTTTTTGAAGCCTGGCTGGGTAAACTGGTAGTGGATACTAACCTGGCCGTTGTAAAAATTACGCTTCACATGCTGGGGGCATTATTTCTTGCTCTGATACCGGTGCTCATACTGCATAAACTGGATAACAATAAACCAATTTACGATAAAGGGCTGGCTATATTAACTACAACAGCATTAATAGTGCTTCTGCTACAGATAATTATTGGCACCGATGTGCGGGAGCAGGTGGATGAAATATCCAAGGCGTTGAATTACGAACAACGCGATACCTGGCTGGCACAACTGAATACTATATTTGATGTGCACAGGATTGTTGCTGTGGCAACATCGCTGCTGGTGATATTTATATTCTGGCGCTCTTTATCGCATGCAGCATTGCAAAAGAAAGCGTTGTTCCTGCTGCTCACTGTTTTGCTTACAGCGGCAGCCGGTTTTTTAATGGCGTCATTAAACATCCCTGCTTTTATACAGCCGGTTCATCTGTTACTTTCTTCTGTTTTATTTATAAGCCTGTTTGCTTACAGGCTTAATTTAAAAAAGTAGCAGTGATTATCGGTTAACATTTTTGAATTTATTTTTTGCAACTTCGTGCCTGAAGTTTGAAGCACACTTATTCATCGTAAAACAATTCATCATTGGAAAAGACTATTAATACAGGCATCATAGGTTTTGGTGTTGGCGGCAATACATTTCACGCACCCGTTATTTCAACTACGGAAGGCTATAATATCAGCAGCATAAGGGCAAGGAAGGACAGTGAGGTTGCTATTGCAAAGGAACGCTATCCCAATGCTGCAATAAAAGATAACACGGATGATATTATCAATGATCCAACTATTGAACTGGTAGTAATAACAACGCCTAATGCCTATCATCACCCACTGGCCAAACAGGCATTGCAGGCAGGCAAGCACGTAGTGCTTGATAAACCCATCACCATTACATCACCCGACGCAGATGATCTTATTAAAATTGCCAAAGAACAAAACCGCATATTATCTGTATATCATAACCGCCGTTACGACAGCGATTTTAGAACGGTGAAAAAAATACTGGATGGCCAATTGCTGGGCAGGCTCGTGGAATTTGAAAGCCATTACGACCGTTTCAGGAATTATTTAAAGCCGGGTGCATGGCGTGAAAAAGATGAGCCCGGTGCCGGTATTTTATACGATCTCGGCGCGCATTTAATTGACCAGCCCTTATTATTATTTGGCATGCCTGAAGCCATTACGGCTGATGTGCGTGTGCAGCGTGAGGGCACAAAAGCCACAGATAATTTTGAAGTGGTATTACATTATCCCAGCCTGAAAGTAACCCTGAAAGCAGGTATGCTGGTGAGCCAGCCTTTGCCACGATATATTATTTTGGGTGATAAAGGCAGCTTTGTAAAATATGGTTTGGATGTGCAGGAAGTAGCTTTAAAAGCAGGCTTAACAGCGCATACAAAGAGTGACTGGGGCATAGAGCCCGAAAGTGTTTGGGGCAACTTGGTTACTGAAATAAATGGTGTAAATTTTTCAGGAAAGGTGCAAAGCGAAAAAGGCGATTACAAGGATTTTTACCGCAATGTGTATGATGCTATTGTGCGCAATAAAGCATTAGATGTAACGGCCGCACATGCAAGAAATATTATCCGCGTAATTGAGCTTGCCATACAAAGCAGCGACGAGAGAAGAACGGTTGATTGTAAAGGAGCGTTTGTGTAATCTTATATTTTTAAATGAATGCATGCTGCATGTATTTTTTGTTGAATAAAGTTATGCGGTACAAGGGAGTGACACAACCGTGATGCCACCTGTTCAATTGCTGGTTATCAAAAGAAAATTTATAAACAGCGTAAGCTGTTATTTATAATGCCACCTCGCAAAAAACAAAATAAAAAGTCATCAACAGCAAAGGTTATTGCCATGCAACATAACGATGCCGTGATTGATGAAAAGCAAACGCCGTTACAACAGGCAGCCGCCGCAGAAAAAAACGATGACTTTGCCCTGGCTGAAAAGATTTATAAAAAGCAAATTCAGTTAAAAGCCTTTAATGCGGCCGTTTATAAAAAGCTGATGGTTATTTACCGCAAACAAAAAAGATATAAGGATGAGCTTGATATAATCAATAAAGGGCTTAAGCATTTTGATGAATACCGTAAAAAACAATCTTCGCAAAAGCGTGTAAATACAAGTATTAAAAAGCTAAGTCAACGCTTAAATAAAAGCCTTGGCTTAACTAACAGCCGCGGTAAAGAATTATATGAACCTGCACCCATTCCGGAATGGAAGAAACGAAAAGCAACTGTTGAAAAAAGATTAAAGAAAAAGAAGTAGCCCTATTTTTTTGCCGGTGCTTTCGGTTTTCTTTTTAACAGCATTCTTTTCTGCGGCAGTTTATCGCCAAACAAAACACCCCATTGCTTAAACTGTTCCGTGCGGTCGAATATTACTTTTGTTATGGCCAATATAGGCAGTGAAAGAAACATGCCCGAAATGCCGGCTAAAGCACCGCCAACAAAAACACCGGCAAGGCTTGCCAACGCATTCACCCTTACTTTACCGCCCACTATGCGTGGCATAAGAATGTTGTTGTCAAGAAACTGAACAATGGCGATGGTTACGAGCACTGTTATTACATCGCTTAAATCGGGTGAAGAACTTAAGGTGAGCAATACGCCAAGTATGTTGCCAAACAGGGCGCCTATATAAGGGATTAAATTAAGAACGGCGAATATGACACCAATCAATAAAGCATGCGGAATGCCCAATATTAACAAGCCGCCACCGAGTAAAATGGTGATGTAGGTGATTTGTATCAGCAATCCTACGATATAACTTTTAATAATAGATTCAGTTTCGATAAGTGCGTCTTTTATTTTTGGGTGCAGCTGCTGCGGGAACCATAAATAAATGAACTGCTTCAGTATATCTTTATACAGCAGCATCAGAAAAGTATAGATTGGGAGCAAGCCAAAAAATATTAGTACGGAACCAATGGAACCAGCTGCGCCGCCAAGGTACTGCCCTGCCGAATCCAATATCTTCTTGCTTTGTTCATTTGCAAACTTCGATTGCTGCGCTGCAGAAATATTTGTTTTTTGGCTAAACCATGCGCTAAGCGCATTAATATGGTTAAGAATGTTTTGCTTGATCGTAGCAAAATCGTCTATAACAGGCTTTGTTTGCATCATTATAAAAAACATAATGCCCGCTATTATTATAATCATCAACAGCAATGCAAGAAAAATGGCTAACACACGGGGAAATTTTTTACGCACCAAGAAGCGATAAACGGGTAATAATACTATGCTCATAAAAAAAGCCATGAGCAACGGCATTATTATTTGCTGGCCATACACTATCACCATGCCCAATACTACAAGCCCCAACAATTCAATAGATCTCCTTACAGTTAATGGAAATGATTGCATAGAAGTTGTTTAGTTAAATATACATGCAAATGCTTAACCAAATAATTATAAAAAAGCCTGGTGATTAAACCAGGCATCCTGCTAAAAATTGCTATAATTCATTTTTTATTACAACCTGAAGCCTACACCAACACTGAATGTTCTGAATTTATTTTTATCGTTGTTGTTGTTATCAGTTTGTGTGGAATTGATTTTGGTTAAACCTAAGCCATAATTCGCAGTTATCATAAACCTGTCAATTTCAAAACCGGCCAGTGCGTTAATACCTGCATCAAATCTTTTAAGCCGGTCATATCTTGCGCCTTCCTGGTCGCCTGTTGTGGGGTCGTCATTATTAAACTTAATATCTTCAGAAGATGAAGATTTAACACCTGCAAATGAGCTTTCGATTTTTGATTTACCGCCTATACCCATTTGAATATAAGGACCTGCGCCAACGATGAATTTGGTTGATTCAGATACCGGCAGCTTTACCACGGCATTTACCGGCAACTGTAAATAAAGCGGGTTGAATTTGGTTTTAACATAGTTGTCCGATTTATTATTATCATCCAAATACCAATTTGCTTTCGACCCTTGCCCGTTTAACAATAACCCGGTTTGCACAGATAATATTGGCGCTACCGGCAGGTCTGCAATTACACCCGCATGAAAAGTGCTTAATGCCCTGGAATCATTCACAGAACCATCATTACTCGTGGAAATATTTGACAGGTTGTAACCGCCTCTTATATACACTCCGCCATTATTGGTTGGAGTTGTGGTCTGCGCTTTTAATCCAATAAAAGAAAATGCAGCAAGACTTGTTAATACTCCCAATTTCATTACTTTCTTGATCATAACATATTTTTTAGGAAAGGATGTTTTACTAATTGCATGCCAATTGAAACTTTTACAAGTAATTCATTTTATTTCTTAGCATATTGTTGTATCTATTTGGGTGATAATTTCCACGATGAAACTTATAAGTTAAACAGGCTGTTAATTACATTTAAAAATTAGCATTACATGCAGCGTTATTACCGGAGTGCTTATAAACAAATTACTAATTTTATCATTCAAAAAACCATGCTGTATGAAAAACATTTTGCCTCTTATTTTAATTATGATTTTGCCGGTTGCGGTTATTGCACAAAGAAATATTGCCGGTGCCTGGCAATATAAAGCTGGAACCATTGAAACGGTTTTGATATTTGCGCCCTCTTATTTTAGCGTTACCACATTTGATATTCCCAATAAAAAGTTTATACATACATGGGGCGGCCGTTATAGTAAACAGGATAATAACGTGAGTGCTGTTATTGAATTTAATTCATTGGATAAAGCACAGGTTGGAAAGAAAATAAATTTTAATGCAGCTATAAATAATAATGTACTGGCCAGTAATATTATTAATGATCATAAAGAATGGAAACAGATAGATGATAATACAGGGGCGCTTGCAGGCTTATGGGTAATAACAGGCCGTGAACAAAATGGTGTAATGAATAAGATGACGCCGGGTGAAAGAAAGACTATTAAAATACTTTCAGGAACAAGGTTCCAGTGGGCTGCTATCAATACGGCAACAGGTGATTTTTTTGGAACAGGTGGTGGTAATTACAGTTTTCAAAACGGTATTTATACAGAGAACATTGAATTTTTTCCAAGAGATAGTACGAGAGTGGGGATGGGCTTAAGCTTTAATGGCTCAGTTAATGGTGATGAATGGGACCATAGTGGTAAAAGTTCAAAAGGTGATCCTGTGCATGAAATCTGGACAAGGCTGCCTTAAACCAATCAGGCAACGGTATTATTATTTACCTGCTGTTGATTTGATGGATTCATCTGGTATGTAAGCACACTGCCATTCTTTAATATTTCAATTATCCGGTAGCCATGATATTTTGTGCCCCAGTTGCCGGCTACATGCGAGTCAAAGAAATAATGTTTGCCTTCATTTTCTTTCATACCATCTTCGTCATGATCATGCCCGTGAAATACGGCTTTAAGATTTGATTGTTTATTAAACATTGTTACCAGTTCGGGACAGGGAAGGCCAGCACCCGTCCAGCTAAAGGGCGTTATATGCATGAATACAAACAAGTGCTTTTTATCAGCGTATTTATTCAATTGCTCTTTTGCAAATTCAAGATCGGGGCAAATGTATTTGCCTTTATCATCTGCACTGTTTAAAACAACAAAAGCAGCTTCATTTTTTTCGAAGCTGTAATGCCATTTTGTGGTAAACATTTGCTGCCATTGTCCTTCATCTATCATATCATGATTGCCATGCGATACATGATAAGGCATTTGTAATTTATCCCATTGCTGTTTTACCAACGGCATCATGGAAGTATCATTATGAAATAAATCGCCATTCACAAATGTAAAATCCAGGCCCCTTGATTTTTGCTCAGCATTCAGCCAGTTAACCATTTGTTTATGCAGGACCTCATATTCTGTGGAGGGCTGGCCGTAATGCCCATCAGAAACAGTGGCAAAACGAAGCAATACATCTTCTTTGTCAGGAGGCCTGAATGATGATGCGGCAAATGATTGCAATACATTGCCTGCACTAATCATAACAATAGCCCTGATGCCTTGTTTTAAGAATGCTCTCCTGTTTTGCATGGCGTTCAAATTTTACAAATGCTAAATAAGCATATTTATATTACGTAAATATTAACTGCTGACATATATTGTTACTCATCTTTTTTAAAAACGAATGCATACTCAAACGGCGGTATAGTAACGCCATAGGATGCTGCTGATGTATCTTTCTTACTGATGGTGAGCAACACGTTGTTGTTGCTTAAATGTAACACAACCGATGCTTTTACTGCAGTGTTTAAGCCTGCGTTCAATATGGTATCGCCGGCCTTTCCTTTACCTGGTTCATCTTCTTTTAAAATTATATAGCGCTGCGAGCCAACATCAACCTGCTTATCGGTTAACGCTATTTCATTTGTAAACGTACAGTTTTTACATTCGGCAAAGGCATTGAACACTTCATGATAAGCCGTATCATTTGCTTTGGGGTAGTAGAATTGCACGCTGGTTTTAATATTTAGTTTTCCATCGTCACCATCCTCTATTTTCAGGTAGCCTTTTCTTTCACTCATATCAGGTAGTGTTCCTGTCAATATCCAGTTGCCTGTGAAATTTTCTTTTGAAATCACGCTGTCTTTATTACTTATATCTTCCTTATTTATAATTGTTTCAGGTGCAGTTGTGCCAGTGCGCAAAAAATAGAAAAGGCCTGCTGCGGCAGCCACTACAACCAGGAAACCAATTACATATTTTGAGCGGTTTTTATATGCTGAATTGTCCTTCTTAAAATTTTCATTACTTACTTCGGGCAGGGTGCCGCTTAAAGTATCTTTCAGGCTTTGCAGGCCTGTTTCATAATTATTAATGAAATTAATATACTGTAATCTTTTTATCCTGAAAGGCGCTTTGCTTTCGCTGATAAGCAGCGGTATAACGGGTTTATTTTCTTCCAGTACATAATAAACTTCATCCAGCACGTTTTGCGAAGCGGCTGATTTTTCCGACTGAATATATACCAGGCAATCGCAGGTGCTTAATGCCTGCTCAATCTGCATATCCCATTCGCTGCCGGCACGAATATCTTCCTGGTCAATCCACACATCGTAACCATCTTTCTTTAAATCCAGCGCAAGCTTTATGGCAAAAGCAGTATCGGTTCTTGAATAGCTGAAAAAAACTTTTTTGTATTTCATAAGCTATGTGGTGCTCTTACAAATTTATTTTTAATTCATAAAAGCATGCTGAAATAATTATTGCAGCGGCTGTGGTGCAACACCTGTAAAGGTTAGCTTCACCGGTTTTATCATGCCGTTCTCATCAAAAAACATTTCTTCAATGCAGGTGGCGCGATGGTTGGCTGCGGTTTCACCCAATGGCCTGCGGTGATAAATGATATACCATTTATCTGTTGCTTCGTTATGTATTACAGAATGATGGCCGGCGCCTGTGGCAACAGCACTGTCTTGTTGTAATATCTTGCCCGCCCTTTTAAAAGGGCCAAAAGGCGAATCTGCTATTGCATAAGCAACGGAATAATCTGGTCCTGTCCAGCCGCCTTCGCTCCACATAAAATAATACTTATTGTTTTTTATAAACATGCAGGGGCCTTCCACATATTTATCCGGTGTTATCTCTTTAAACAAAGTGCCATCCTGCATAGGAACAACGCCGGTAAAATCATCTTTTAAGCGGGCAATATTGCAATGCCTCCATCCGCCATAAATAATATAGTAAGCACCATCTTTATCCTTAAAAACATATTGGTCTATCGGCTGTGCACCGTTATAGAATTTATCTATTAATGGTTTGCCGAGATAATCTTTATAAGGTCCTTCCGGCTTATCGGCAACTGCAACACCAATACCGCCATATTCCTTATCGCTTTGAATATCGTTGGCCCCAAAAAAGAAATAATATTTATTATCTTTTTCAACGATAGCCGGCGCCCACATGGCACGTTTTGCCCATTTTATAGCTGCCGTATCAAATATGCGGTCGTGCTTTGTCCAATGCACTAAATCGGGCGATGAAAAGGCATCAAAGAAAACCTGCTTTTCATATACATCAGAATAAGTGGGATATATCCAGTATTGATGGTTGAATATAACGGCTTCGGGATCGGCATACCAGCCTTTAAGAATGGGGTTGCCGGATGTTTGTGTATTGCCGTGTTTCATTGCAAGCAACAGTAAAAAAATGAAGCTTAACTTTTTCATTCGTACAAGTTTTTTTTCAATAATCTCATGAAACTTCGTCACGTGCATTTTTCTATGTAGAAATTATCACGCCGGTTTATGCATGAAAGATAAAACGTTATAAGCAATATTTTCCATCACTTGCAACAGCGTTTCAAAGCAGTGAACCCAACTTAAAATTTATCAGCACTTAATAACCGCATCCTGTAAGCATTCATCGCGGTTATACCAAGCTTTTTTATGAGGCGATAGTTTACAATTACGCCAACCGGTGCGCCAATTACCGGCAGCAACTGCGCCATTTTGGCGAGGTCAAGATAATCGCGGTATTCCTGCTGAAAGGTACGCCAGTCGAACTGATTGATATCATCGGGTAATTGGCTGGCGTATTCATTCCAGTCAACCATTTTCAGATAAATATTTCTTCTTTCTTCATCGCTTGAAAAAGCCAGCTGCATAATGTGCAAAATATAGATGCGTTCTTTATAATCTTTTATATCAAACCCATACATGGAAGCAATATCAAACAACAGTTTTATTTTAATCGCCAGCAACAAAGGAAAATCTGCAAGCCCTAGTAAAATGCCGCCTGCACCTGTAACACCACCTTCTGCCGCCGCCGTGGTTTTATACCATTTAATGCGTTCTTCAATCAATCTTTCTTTTATTTCAAGGCTGTCTTTTGTATTGGGCTTTGAAGTGGTAATGCCGGCGCCAAACAGCACGCTTCTTACCATTTGTTTTATGGCAGTTGTAACAGCTTTATGTATTTTCTCAGGTATATAGCTGTTTATTTTTGTTTGCATTTTTTTGGAAAGCCGGTTCACCAACCCGGGCCCCCGCCGCATCTTCCTTTGCCAGTTTTTTAATTCGCTCGTTATTTGCTGCAGGTAATCATTCATGTAATTATTTTTATAAAAAATACCGATTTAAAATTATTATATTACTACGCTGGGGTTAATTGTATGCTGTATACATTATAGCCATTACCAATCTTTTTATTGCCACATTATTTATATCATAAAACAAGTGAAATATTGAAGATGCGCCATTACTGTAAAAAATATTTAATATTACAATTTTAATACCGCTTCATAACCAACTTAAAGATGAAGATTGATTACAGAAAAATTAGTATTTATTTTTTTGCCGCTGCTTTCGTTTTGGTTTCATCCTGCACACAAAAAGACCCGCATAATTCGCTTACAGAAAGCGAAAAGAATGAAGGCTGGCAATTATTGTTTGATGGCAAATCCCTGAATGGATGGCATGCGTATAATCAAAAACATATACCCCCGGTTTGGAAAGTGGAAAAAGGTGAATTGAAATGTGTGCAGATACCCAGCAATCTTGATCATGCTGATCTTGTTACAGACAGCGTTTATGAAAATTTTGACCTGCGTTTTGAATGGACAATACAGAAAGCGGGCAACAGCGGCGTAATGATAAATGTGCAGGAAGACCCGAAATATGCCGCTACTTTTTTTACAGGGCCTGAATTTCAAATGCTGGATAATGCCAATGATCAAGTGCATAAGGGCAAGGCTGCAGAAATTGCAGGTGCCGTATATGCCGTGTTGCCGGTTAAAAATGAAGTGCAGCCAAAACCGTTTGGTGAATGGAATGAATCCCGCATTGTACAAAACAATGGTAAAATAACTTTCTGGCTTAATGGTGTTGAAACCGCTGACATTTTAATTAGCAGCGATGAATGGAATGAGCTTGTTAGCAAAAGTTCACTACACACCTATCCTGATTTTGGCAAGCTTACCAAAGGCCGCATTGCTTTACAGGACCATATTGATGAGGCTGCTTTCCGGAATATGAAAATTAAAAAGCTATAAATTAATACCGGCCTTATTCCTCGTAATAAAAGCTGGAGAAGTTTGTTATCTCTTTAAAAAACCTGTCGTTTTGCTGCCCGTTTATTTTAGTGCCCAGTGCATCTTTCCAAACAAGTGCATTATAAGGGTTCATGGTGCTTATAAGGCTTACCAATGTGCCTGAAACGGGTGCATAAATTTTAAGTATTTCTGTGTCACCGGCTGCATGCTGAAAAGCTTTGCTGAAATGAATAACGGTTTTGCCTGTACTTTCTGAAGGCACATAAATTGAATCGCTTTCGGTTTCTAATACTTCGTTTTCATTTTTTACTGCCAGTTTGCATTTACTAACCGATCCGTTATAATCATGTGATGCAGATATAGACAAGGGCAGGTCAATCAATGTCCATCTAAAATCTCCTGTTAATTTAACCTGTATTATTTCTTTGAAACCGTTTCCCAAAACGCTGCCTGAAGGATTTTGGAACAGAATGCCCGGCTTATTGCGCACAAGGCACATGGGATCTGTTTTCACCGGTTTGGCGAGAGTTATATAATGCTCCATGTTATCTTCGGAACTTACATAGGAAATGCCTGTAAGGCTTACCTGCGCAACCGAACCGGAATTGATTTTATTTACATTTTTATAAAAAATATCCATTATTAAATCCGCACCTGATCCCGGTTGTAAATAGCGGTCTATAAAATAAGTCATCATCCCCGTATCATTGAGTATTTTATAATCGTAAATGCTGCTGATCCGGGAAGATGATATGAGTGAAGGCGCAGAAAAATCCATGCGCCTCAGCAGGATCAGTTTGGATGCAATAACCTGAAACTCTGCAACAGAACTGTCTCCGTTTGGTATAAAGGTCTTTTGTGTTACTGGTGGTAATATTCCTGTTTTAACAGTGATGCCTGCATCTTTAATTACAAGAGAATCGCCGGCAACACTACTGCTAACTTTTGTGCTAACGATGGCTGTATTTTTTTTACAAGCCGCAGAAAACAATAGCAGAAAAAGCGAAAATGCTATAGCAGGATTTGTTGTTGATGGCGGTAGTTTCATACTTGCACAAAATACAAATTTTTAACGGCTCATTCAGGCGCAATGCCGGCGTATTTGATTTGAAAAATGAGCGGCTAAAATATTTCAGCCGTATTTAATTGCTTGTTAATAATAAATATTCAAGCAATAAACAATCATTCCAGGCAGGGCAATAATGATTATACATTAGTAAACGCAGATCAGTAAACTTTCCTTTTATGCTGCGTTTAAAATAGGAAGGAATATTGCCTATAAAAAAGGGCAGGTCGTTTTGTTCTATATTTTTAAAATCTTTTTTGCTGAGATGTAATGGCGGCGGCGATTGCCCCCATTTGATCAGCGTAATGTTAAGTATAATTTTTTCAAAGCTATTATTGGTTGATAGCAGGCGTTCATTGGCAATTTGAACTAATTGTGGTTTAATGGTTTCCAATTCATGTATTGGTTGTATGCTCATCAGCCTTGCCAGGTGATAAAGAATGATAGACGTATTAGCGTAGTAAGGTGAAACAAAAGCAGGATGTTTTACAATATCATTTCGCTGAATGGTTGTAATAATATGTTGCAGTGAGGCACTATCGGCTTTTGTCCATTGAAGGTTATACTGCTGCACAAAACTTAAAATGTTGCACAATACGCTTACATCAAAAACGACAGGAAATTTTTTGCCAAACCATGTGGAATAAGCACTGTCGTAAGCATAAATTTTATACGATGTTTTTAAAGGAGGATGATTGTTAATATAAGCCTGCATAAATTGATGCAGCGTTTTTGCTGAATCTTTATCTGCGTCATTCATGAAGAAGCCAAGCACCGTGTCGTCCATATCATCCGGCAAAGCGCTGTTACCTTTAAAAAGGGGCATCCACCAACTGTAATTAAATCTCGTTGCCGTGTCTGTCCGCCAGAAATTATAGGTATTACGGTTTTTATTTTTAAAATAGGTTGATGCCCGCTTGCTTCTTGCAATAATACTGTCACAGATATTTTTTTGTTCTGCTGAAAACCTGTTATAGTTGTCTTTTAAAACATAGGTAATAAGCGTATTGTAAAAGATCGTATTGTCTTTCTTTTTTGTTTTAAATTTCCTTGAAGCGTTGATGTAAGATGGAAATACACCTTGTATAAAAAAATCATCCTGCCCCAATTGATGCACTTGAATTTTATTAAGGAGATAATCTATGCTTAATGAGTCCTGGGCACGAATATTTTCAGCGCCCACAAGCAATATGATAATGAATAATATCCTAAACCGTGAATACACAAAGGCGCTAATGCTTCGTATTTTTGCCTCTTTGTATTTCAAACAAAAATTATTGTACCAGCACATGTGTTTGCTTTATTACGCCCATTACAAAAACACTTTGAACGTGGCCAATATTTTCTTCCTGGCTTAACTTGTTTACATGAAAATCATAATAGGCATCCATGTTCTCTGCCATTACCTTCAGCATAAAATCAAACTCGCCGCTAATGCTGTAGCATTCTATAATTTCAGGCAGGCTCTGAATTAGTTTTATAAATTTAATACCGGCATTTTTACTGTGCTGTCTTAGTGATACATAACAGATCACCATTAAACCCTTTTTCACTTTTGAATGATCAACCAGTGTAGCATATTGTTTAATAACACCAGCTTCTTCCATGCGTTTGATACGCTCATGCACAGGCGTTGTGCTCAGGTGAATTTTATCAGATATTTCTTTAACCGTTATGCGGGCATTATGCTGCAATAACTTCAGAATGGCAAGGTCTTTATCATCAATGTTAAAACCCGTTATAGTGGATTGTTCTTTTTTAACTGCTTGAGCCATTATAAACTATTAATTTATTCTATATTAGATCAATATAATATCATTTCATTCCAAAAATAAATCATTAAATATTATTCTATCCTGAATTTTTATTTTTGTTTTTCAAATTTTAAATATGTCAACAGTAACGAAAAACATTGACCTGAGCCTGCCATATAAAGTGAAAGATATTTCACTGGCTGAATGGGGCCGTAAAGAAATAAGATTAGCCGAAGCCGAAATGCCTGGATTAATGGCGCTTCGTGCAGAATACGGCGAAAGCAAACCTCTGAAAGGTGCACGCATCGCAGGATGTTTGCACATGACCATTCAAACAGCGGTTTTAATTGAAACGCTGATTGAATTGGGTGCAGAAGTTAAGTGGAGTTCCTGCAATATTTTTTCAACACAGGATCATGCTGCGGCTGCTATTGCTGCTGCAGGTATTGGTGTGTTTGCCTGGAAAGGTGAAACAGTGGAGGAAGCTGACTGGTGCATTGAACAAACTTTATTCTTCGGAAGCTTTGATCGTCCTTTAAATATGATATTGGATGATGGCGGTGATTTAACCAACATCGTATTTGATAAATATCCTGAGCTTATTCAGAATATTAAAGGTTTGAGTGAAGAAACAACAACAGGCGTACATCGTTTATATGAAAGAATGGCAAAAGGCACATTGCCTATTCCTGCCATCAATATTAATGACTCTGTTACCAAATCTAAATTTGATAACAAGTATGGTTGTAAAGAAAGTTTGGTTGATGCCATTCGCCGTGCAACAGATGTAATGATGGCTGGTAAAGTAGCTGTGGTTGGTGGTTATGGTGATGTGGGTAAAGGTTCCGCCGCTTCATTGCGTGGCGCCGGCTGCCGTGTAATTGTTACGGAAATCGATCCTATCTGTGCTTTGCAGGCTGCCATGGATGGTTATGAAGTGAAGAAAATGATTGATGCAGTGAAAGAGGCTGATATCATTGTTACTGCTTCAGGCTGCCGCGATTTAATTACCGGCGAACATTTCAAATTAATGAAAGATAAAGCCATCGTTTGCAATATAGGCCACTTTGATATTGAAATAGATGTGGCATGGCTGAATGAAAATTATGGCAACACCAAAGTTGAAATCAAGCCGCAGGTGGATCTATATACAATAGATGGTCATGATGTAATTCTTCTGGCAGAAGGCCGTTTGGTAAACTTAGGTTGTGCAACAGGCCATCCAAGTTTTGTAATGAGTAATTCATTTACCAACCAGGTGCTGGCACAGATGGAATTATGGAATAATGCAGATAAGTATGAAAACAAAGTGTATGTGCTTCCTAAACATTTGGATGAAAAAGTTGCACGTTTACATTTGAAGAAAATAGGTGTTGAGTTAGATGAATTAACAACTACTCAGGCAGAATATTTGGGCATTCCACAAAACGGGCCATTTAAACCCGAAATGTACCGTTATTAATAGAAAGACTGAGTTGTAATATTCTGTCTTTAGATTGATATAAATAACCGGTAATGCAGGCATAACTTAGCTACATTACCGGTTTATTTTTTTAAAGCATTACTGAATTTATCCGTTGATACTTCGCGGGTATTATATTGCTGCATGTATGTTTTATGCTGATCCGCCGGGTAAGCTGTTTCACCCCGATATGGATAAGCCGGCATATTATGAAAAGGCAGCGGTTCAACAGTTTGCCCGTAAGCCGTATTCAGGTCGCCATCTTTTACCCATCCTTCACTGTAAATAAGAAAATCACGCTTCCATCCTTTGGGCAATACAGGTAAATTGGATGCATCAAAATCAATACTTATTTCATCACCTGAATTACAGATGATATATTCATCATCGGCCTGTTGTAATAAAGGCAATACATCGCCGTACCGCGTATAATTACCTGTAAGGTCTCTCCATTTCTGCCCGCCCGAAACATTGTAATAATCAAACCAGTGCGGGCCAAACGGGCCACCTTTTGTGTAAGTGGATGAATAACCCCTGTAACCCAGCGTGGCTGTTGTCATGGTAAGATCATGCAGGTTTACCGGCGCTTTAGATAAACCGTTGGAGAAGAAAATTTCATCCCAGTAAATCTGCATATTGGTTTGAATCCTTACGCGCCTGTCACTCTTTGAAAGAAACTTGCCTGATAAATCAACAATGACCATTTTATCTTTTCCCATAGGAAAACCAATATTGGATATAACTGTTTTCCAGTTGCCATCTTTATCAATTACCTGCAAAGAAGGCGGCTTTTGGCGATAAGTATCGGCCTGTGCCATGGAAGTATTGATGCTGGCATCAGCAGGAAATATCCATCCACGCAAAAAGAGATGAAGGTTATTATTGGATGCTTTATCTCCCAAATCCAACACGAGGTCATGGTCTTGGGCAAGCCCCTGGAATTTGCCCATTTCAAAATTAGATATGTATTGAAAATCGTAAGCTTTTATTTTATCCAAAACATCATCACCATTGCCATCTGTGGCTTTTACGGGATAATGTTTTGCAGCAACAGGATAGAGCCGTTTGCCTGCAAAAGGTGGTGGAGTAAAACGCTCATCGGCAAACACATCAACCGAATCAGGATGATCAACGGCAATGAGTTCGGCCTTATCAAAATAAACAGCTTCCCAAAGTTCTTCAGTTATTTTAATGGAATATTTGCCATCTTTTGGTTTAATGTTATCACCGGGAATAAGCAGGTATTCTTTGGATGCATCGGAGAAAGCATAAGTGGTATCTTTTCCATTAATGGCCAAAGGCATGCCGAGTGCGCTGCGCCACATCATATCTTTTACAAACTCATACCGCTTGCCATTCCAGGCATACAGGAAACGACAGGAGCCTTTGAGCATTTGCTCTTCGATTATTCTTTCACTGGCTGAAGGATCTTTAATGTACTGCGGTGTGCCGTTTGGCCAGATGATACGTACAGCATCAAGCGAAGTACGTGTGCCTACGCCAAAAGTGGTAATGGATCTTTTTATGGTTTTTACCTGATAGAGATCGCCTGCTTTGAGTTCCACCTGTGCACCTATGCCCAGCCGGTTATTTTTATTGCTGCCATAAGTAAGCCCGGTTAACTGCACCTGCATATAATGGTTTAAACTGCCTACATCATTCCTTATCAGTTTTATGCCACCGGGACCTGCCAGGAAAATATCGTCATCACCATCCGAATTAAAATCGGCAATAGCAATACTTGTAGCAACACCGGTTGTTTGCGGCAATAAAGACGATGCATCGCTAAAGCTCTTTGCATTCTCATTATGAAATAAGAATACAGCATTGGAAGATGTATTGGCTGTGCCCGCTACGAGCAGGTCGGCATAACCATCATTATCATAATCTAAAAATGCAGCATCATACACCTTTACATTTTGCAGGGTTGTGGAAATTGTTTTTGAAGCGGCATCAGCAGTAAAACGATTGCCGCTGGCATTCTTTAACAGGAAATGTTGCCCGCTGCCGGCTATAAACAGATCAGGTAATCCATCATTATTATAATCTGCAAACGCAACGGCTTTACCGTTGTACGCGGAATTTTTAAGCCCGGCTGAAGCAGTAGCATTTGTGAATTTCGAATGACGGTTATTGTTTAATAATGACAGGCTTCTTGTTTCGCTTGCCACAATTATATCTAAATCGCCATCGCCATCATAATCACTAAAATCCATACCGGCAGCACCTGAAATGGCAAGGCCCATGGCGCCTGCCTGTTCCGTAAATGTACCGTTGCTGTTATTGCGGAAAAATTTGTTCCCGGCTGTTGTGGATGCATACAAATCGAGGTCGCCATCCTGGTCAAAATCGGCAAAGATCATTTTCTGTATGTTCACTGAATTGCCTAATCCAATATCATTTCTTTGATAAGCGAACGTGCCGTCGCCATTATTTCTGTATAGCAGGATGCCTCTTGCTGTAGCAACAAACAGATCGGGATAACCGTTGTTATCATAATCTATAAATGCGGCGTCATGGTCTGCGGCATCATGATCAATTCCGCCGGGCACATCCGTTTCCTGGAAGCTGCCGATCTTACTTGTCAGCAACCGGCATTTTTGTTTGCCGCCTGTTATGCTGCTGGTGTATAAATACATTTCGCCGGCGTCTGTATAATCCGTTACGGCAATTACGCCATTAGTGCCTTTATCTGTGTCGCCAAAATCAAGGCCTATCAATTTTGTAGCATCGGTAAACCCTTTATTTGTGGCATAGCCTCTTCGTGTATTCTGGCCTTTGTTTTGCACCTGGCTTGAAGCAAATGCTGCATAACCAACCGGCAATTGCGGGCCTGCAAGCAGCGCCATCGATTCAACATAACTGCTGGTAAGTGCCAGCAGATCTTTGAACCGGCTTATCTGCATTTTGGCTTTTGAAAAATCTTTTGCGCTGAGTGATTGTGTAAGCTGATTATACGATGCATTTAATGCAGGTGAAAAAGAAGGAACGGTTTTTTTTATTCCCTGTAAATAAAATATTGCCGAATCTGCCTTATTGTTGCTGATAAGCAGTTCTGCGAGGTTGAGCCTGGCAACAACATTAGCCGGCGAAAGCGAAAGCACTTTAAATAAATATCTTTCCTTTAAATAAATATCTGCAGCCAGGCCTGAAAAAGCATACCATGCAAAAACATTGCGGGAATTTTTTCTGGCAATACTGTTTAACTGGATTATTGCATTGCGCCTGTCATTCTTCTGAAGATAAATTTTTGCGAGCACGGATTTTACATCCGGATCATCGGGCTTTAGTTTTAAGCCTGCTTTAGCCGTGCTTTCAGCTTTGGTGTAATTTTTTTTGGAGAGATAGAGAATGGCAAGGTCACGGTAATTTAAAATTTCATTAGGATCGGTCTTTATCGCTTTTAAAAATGCAAACTCCGCTTCGTTCACCTGGTTTTGCTGTAAGTATTGATACGCCAGCATCCTGGGCGGAAGATTTTCATTTTGAGAAAAGGCAATGCTGGCAGTAGATGCTATAATAACAAGCACGCAAAATATTCTTATGAAAAAACCTGGAAATAAATTATTAGCTAGTTTCATTTAATGGTCAATGATTTTGCAAGGCTACAAAATAAGTTGTATACAAATACCCTTGAAAGCAAATACCGCTGCCGGATTAATTTAATGCGAATAAGATAAAGCTAACTTTTATTCTTATTATTTTTTTGCATTCAATGCATTCTTAAACCTGTCTGTATTAATAACCCTCGTATTATATTCTGCCTGGTATTTTTTGTGCCTTGCATCCGCCGGGTAAGCTGTTTCACCCCGATAAGGATAAGCCGGCATATTATGAAAAGGCAGCGGTTCAACAGTTTGCCCGTAAGCTGTATTCAGGTCGCCATCTTTTACCCATCCTTCGCTGTAAATAAGAAAATCACGCTTCCATCCTTTGGGCAATACAGGTAAATTGGATGCATCAAAATCAATACTTATTTCATCACCTGAATT
>JAEWBD010000177.1 GCA_023391315.1 Bacteroidota bacterium
CATCATTGCTTCCAAAGCGCCTAAGTTTCAAAAGGCAAGCATTGATGAATTTTACCTCGACCTTACCGGTATGGATAAATTTTTCGATCCCTTTCAGTGGACAATCGAATTGCGCCAACTGATAATGGATGAAACCAAACTGCCCATTTCTTTCGGACTTGCCAGTAATAAACTGGTAGCCAAAATTGCCACGGACGAGGCCAAGCCCAATGGCTATCTTTTTATTCAGCATGGCAGGGAAAAGGATTTCCTGGCGCCGCTGCCTGTTAAAAAAATTCCCGGCGTTGGCACACATACTTTATCAGTTTTAAATGAAATGGGTATTGAACTGATCGGTGATATTCTCAGGCTTTCAAAGAATGAACTGGAAAACCGGCTTGGTAAGTGGGGGCTCGACCTTTGGGATAAAGCGCAGGGCCTGCATCACGGCAGTGTTTCAGAATGGCGGGAAGCAAAATCCATCTCTACAGAAAATACTTTTGAAACCAATACAAATGATGTTGAATTTCTTTTAAGCGAACTTATCCGCATGACCGAAAAAGTGGCTTTTGAACTGCGGCAGGATGAAAAACTTGCCGGCTGCATTGCGGTTAAAATACGCTATCCAAATTTTGAAACCACTTCCAAACAAACCGCAATAGATTACACTTTTCGTGACGATGAATTTATTCCCGTGGCAAAAGATCTATTTCATCAATTATACAAAAAAGGCATGCCTGTGCGGCTGCTCGGCGTGCGCCTTAGCGATTTTGCCAATATTACCATGCAGGGAAATTTATTCGATGATGTTTCCCGCAAATCAAATCTTTACAAGGCCATCGACAACATTAAACTCAAATTCGGGAAAAATTACCTGGCAAAGGGCCGGAGTATAAAATAGCATCAATAAAGCAGGTTCTGCGGACATGTGGCTTACTTTAATCAAAAACCTTACTGCCGGCAAACCAAAACACTGCCAGCCATATTAAACCTTTAATCAGGAAAAACAAAAACCCGGCCCAGCCAATACGCTTAAGCCAAAGTTTAAAATTCCTTGATTTTTTCTCTGCCACTGAAATGTTTTAAAAGAACTGCAAAATTAAAGAGCGCATATATTTAAAAGCGTGAAATCATCCAACAAAAAAAGCCATCCCGTTTTAGGCGGAACAGCTTCTTAATATTTTAAATGCAAAAACTTATTTACCGGCGAGAAAATCCTTGATCTTGTCTTTGTGCACAATCGCTTCCTTAAAAGTATAAGCGCCTGTTTTAGGGCTGCGCACAGTGCGGATTACTTTACTCCAGTTCTTAGCTTCTGCTGCGGCTTTCTGGTCTTTTGTTTTAATCGCCGTTTTTGCTGCTTTTGCCATGTTTGTACAAGTTGATAAGTTGACTTGTTGATTAAGTTGATAAGTTAAAGGCAAGTCAAACCTCTTCACTAATCAAAGGTCAACAAACTATTTAATTTCTTTATGAACAGTAACTTTTTTCAGGATTGGGTTAAATTTCTTCAATTCCAAACGTTCAGGTGTATTTTTTTTGTTTTTGGTGGAAATATAACGGCTTGTACCCGGCAAACCGCTGTTTTTATGCTCTGTGCATTCCAAAATTACCTGAACCCTGTTTCCTTTCTTTGCCATTTGTAAAAGCTTTAAATATGATTACCGTTGGCCCTCAATTCTTTAATAACCGCAGCCAACCCTTTTTTGTTAATTGTACGAATAGCGTCTGTTGATACTTTTAAAGTAACCCACCGGTCTTCTTCAGCAAAATAAAAACGCTTTGTTTGAAGATTAGGTAAAAAACGGCGCTTTGTTTTTATGTTTGAGTGAGAAACATAATGGCCGCCCATTGGCTTTTTACCGGTTACTTCGCAAACTCTTGCCATAAATAATTTTTTTGGGACGGCAAAGGTAATAAACTGCAATCAATAAAACGCCATCATTACCAAAGTTTTTGCAAAAACTGCGTTTTTTGATGGCTTTTTTGGTTACCAACTACGGAACCCCATTCTACTTCATTGCGTCGCACACTGCAACTGAAGCAAATTATTCAGCCCCGGTTTCCGTTTCAAAGTTGCAGCATAATCACCAACCGCATAAAAATTTCAGGTTCTTTAATTCACCCGGCGCAAATTCTTCGTATTTATCTTTGAGAAACCTTATTGAAACACAACAAATGAAACCGGGTATGGTATTTTTTCTAACACGGGGAAATGTATATCCTGAGATCATTGAAAAATCAAACTTGTAAGAATGAAAATATTACTCCTTTCCGATATTCATGATAACGTTTGGGCCTTGCAAACCATTTTGCAATCCGGCCACGCCACTGAAGCCGGTGTTTTAATTTGCGGCGGAGATTTATGCTCGCCATTTATTATAGACCTGCTATCGGCTTTCAAAAAACCGGTTCATATTGTGCTTGGCAATAATGATTGCGATGTAGCCGCAATGACAGGCAAGCTGCCCAAATATCCCAATATCAAAATTCATGGCGAATATTACCGCGATGAGCTGGATAATAAAACCATTGCTGTGAACCATTATCCTGAAAAAGCACAGAAGCTATTGCAGTTACAGGCTTATGATATAGTTTGTTACGGCCACGATCATTCTATTTTTGCAAGGCAGGAAGGCAAAACCTTATTGCTGAACCCGGGCGCAATAATGGGTTTTAACGCTATGCAGCTAAAAGATATTGATAGTTCCTTTATGATATACAACACCCGCACGAATGCTGTTGATGCGTATCACTTTGCATCAAAAGAAAGTAATGATATTGTCCGTTGGGATGCATATTGTATTGACAGCCCTTTCTGAGTTTATTCGCTTTGATAAACTGCATAATGTTTCAGCACTTTTACCTTCAGTTTATTGTTGGCAAATGCAATCAGCTTCGATTCCCTGAACTTCTTTTCTTTATCTAAAAAACCAACAATGCATGAAGGGTGAATGGAATCGCCTTTTACAATATCAACAGCAGGAGGAGTACCAAAATTGGGCACACGCAAAGTATCTTCCACTTCCATTTGTTTGTAAGAAATTTTTATAAGATACCTGAAGGTTTGCCGGGTTTCATATAAAGCGACTTTAAATTCATCTGTTGTTTCAAAACTTTTTATGGTTTCCGTATATGTCTTTATAGGCTTCAGGTTTATATTTTCTCTTTCCAAAGAAATATTATCAGAAGTAAGTACAACTGAATCTTCCTGGTTCTCTGGGTTTGTACCTGCTGAATTACAAGCCGACAATATGAATACTAAAAAAAAGGGGTAAATGGTTCTCATGCTAATGATATTGTTGTAAAAATAAAAGAGGTTGCTTTTTGTAACAACCTCTTTTAAAAAATATTTAGGAATTTATTACCTGGCTATAATCAGTTTTTGTGTGTGCTTATTGCCTTTTTCATCCATAACCGTTACCAGGTAAGTACCGGCAGCGTAGCCAGAAACATCAATAGACTGCAGCCCTGATTTAGCCGATTGCAATTGTAATTTTCTTTGCTGCAATACTTTGCCTTTCAGATCGCTAACGAGTATAACAACATTGCCGGTATACCCGTTAAGTGAAATGTTTGTGGAGTTGATTGCTGGATTAGGCGACAGCTTAATTCCATTATCTGTTATAAATGCAGCCGATGCGGCATCTTCATTGCCCGCTGCTGCAATGGCTGCGCCATCATCATTAATAATTGTTCCTGTTGCTTCACCATCACTTATAGTAGCATTAACCGGGTCGCTCAGGATAACTTTAAATGTTTCGTCAGCCTCGTTAACCTTATCACCTTTAATAAGCACTGGTATCTTTTGTATTTTAGCGCCGTTCTTCGGGAATATTAACGTGCCTGACGTTGCAAGATAGTCGCTGTTTATTTTGGCAGTACCCGGCTTAACAGCAAATTTTACTGTTACTTTTTTCGAAGGTTTATCGCTGAGCGCAACATTAAAATTCACAAGCTTATAGCCATTGTTTCCCTCTTTTACTGATTTATCAGCTATGGAAATTGAAAGCCCTGGCGGTGGCACTTCAGCGCAAACATCACTTGCTGTAGTAATGGTTAATTCCCATCCGCCATTCAAATTACCCTGGTCTAGACCGGAATAATCATCCACAACATACAGGCTCCATGTTCCATTCGGATCATCACCGCCAAACACGCTGTTTAAAGTTGCAGCACCTGCGGTTGCCGCATTTTCATAAGGGCCAGCGGGGGCCGGTGCGGCAAATGCATCGCCTGCACCATAATTGGTAGGTTTGTAAGTGCCTGAAACAAGACCACTTCCTGCAGGCATCAGGTTAGCAGCGTCATCATCTAATACCAGGTCAATATTGGCCGTAGTATTTGAGGCTTCCATTACATCAGACATAATTACCATCTTCCTGCCTGTTGGGCTAACCAGTAATACATCCACATCTCCGGGCCATGTATGGTTAAACTGTTTTAATCCCACTGTTATTTTGGTAACTTTTCCTGATAATCCTGTAACAGAAATATCTGAAGGATATGGTGTTACCGAACCGGTAAGTGGTATTGTAACAGCATTTGTATTAGCAAATGTAACCGGGGAATTGGGCGTGCCCGTAGTACCCAGTTTTAAGGTATAGGTTACTGTACCAAGATCATCACTGCCATCCTGCAGGGCAAGTGTAAGCGTTATGTTATCGCCGCAATTACCTTCTGCCTTGAATGTAAATGACTGCTCAACAGTATCCCCTGCATTTATAACGCCGTAAGCCTGGGGCCCGCTTGGGTCGGTTACGCCGCCGGATGCCTGTAATGTGGCTACAAGATTGGATGTGGCTGCGTTTCCTGCATTTACCAATGGCAGGCTTACAGTAACTGTTTCACCGGGATCAGGGGCATTATTAGGCGGAACGCCATTTTCAGCAGTGACTGTAACAGGTGAGGCGGGCTGTATATAAACCGCAGAGGCGCCTGCGGCTTCGAGGGCTTCATAAGCCATAACTATACCCGCACCGGCATCCCTGTCAGCGCCGGGTGTTTCAATATCAATAGCGCTGCTTATCAGTGCCGTGCGTATTTGCGCAGGCGTTAAAGCCGGGAATGCAGATTTTACAAGCGCTGCTATGGCTGCAGCATTAGGCGCAGCGGCAGAAGTGCCATAAAAAGTTTCGAAACCAGGTGTGGTGGTAGCGCAACCATCTGCCGCCGTAATATCTGGTTTTTGGAGCAATGTGCCGCCATTGGTACCAAATAATACATTGCCTGCAGTAATTACAGACCCGTCGGGATTGTAGAATATCCTTCTCGGTCCGTCTGAACTAAACCCTTCCACTACATTGGTAGCATTGAACGGATCGGGATATGGCCCTTGTGGAAAATTACTATAAAAAGGAATGCCCGCAGGCGTAGCTGCAACGGTATAAGCACTGCCGGCAGCATTATGGCCATACATTACTCCGGGTGTAGCATTTTGAAGCCTTCCTCTGTTTGTATTTAAATGCAGCGCCCTTATTGCCGCACCTTCATTTTTAATAATATAAAACCTGTAACCGGCCGGAAAGGAGTAGTTCAGGTATTCATAAGCATTATCATTTCCATCCTGGATATTGGTGGAAAAGTCAACGATGGACGTGCCGGCAGAGTTGGTAGCATAGATGTCGTAATCATTTGAAGACTGGCCTAATGGGTCAGACCATTTTAACGTTACCAAACCTGTGGTTCCTGTAACTGTATTATATAAAACGCCACCACCAAAATCGTTTACGGTGCCCGGGAATAACGGAAGGCTTCCGCCGTCTGTAAAATCGCCTTCCCATACACCAGCAGTGCCATCATTTACATTACCTGAATTGCCTGCTGAAGAGAAGTAAAGCGCACCTGAAGATGTAACCGCATTTACAGATTGTGCCACATTATCATCCTGGAAAACGCCTTCTGCGTAATAGGTTACATCATCCACAATAATATCGCAGCCTGCTGTGCGAAGGTCAAGTATATTTTGAGCGAAACCTGCCTGGCTGGTAAAGGCTGTGGCAAAATATAAATCAGCATCGGGAGCAATGTCATGTATAAGTTCCAGCATAGCCCTTCCTTCCCTGCCGGAGCCGGCCTGGCCGGGAAGAATGTTAAGTACGGCCGGCAAATCGCCGGTAGCCTGTGATGCCGTATAACCATCAACGCCATCAGATAATACACCAATTTTTACACCGGCGCCTGTTGCTCCAAAAACAGTTCTTGCCAAAGCTGCTTTGTGCGTGGCATCAGCTTCTGACGTTACAGACCCTCCAAAATTGTTATTCGTTTCAACATTGAAAATATTGTTTAATTCATTGCGAACAGTGGTTGCTCGGGCGGCAAAGTCAGCATATTTTTTATTGCCTATATTATTTTCTGTTATCTTTTTTTCGCTGCGGTTTTCAGCAACCTTATTATTAATATATGGGTCGTTATGCGTGGGCGCCAGCCATTGATTCACATGCAGCACCGCCTTGTAGCCCGCAATTTGTTCAACCTTATTCAAAGGCACGTTGGCAACAATATTATTGAACCTTTCCGAAGAAAAAATAATATCGGCGCCAAGCGTTTTTAAATCGTTTAATAACTGCTGCGAAACATGCGCTTCTATATCTACTTTTACTTTTCCCTGGCTGTTTGTCTTCACACTTATACTAAGATCGGGCAGTTGTTTTGCGAGTGCAGGATTACTTTGCATTTTATAGGCAAGCAGCAAACGTGAATCAACTTTCTTTTGCGCCGGCGTTCGCAATGCTTTTTCCTGCGCCAGCAGCTTAATTTGTTGTATTGCCTGGGGCTTAAGATCCTGTGCACTTGTCGTGAAAGAAACTAATACAATAATTAAGAGGAGGATGCACTTTGAAATAATTGTTTTGCCATTAATCTTTAAACTGATTAACGGGAGGATTGGTAGATGTTTTCTCATATATGTGTGTTTTTGTGAACGGTTGTTAGCGCTGACAGCAGGTCAGGATAGCTAAAGAAGAACCAACAAGATACGCCTATTTTTAACTTTTCATCTAATCTTATTAATTATTTTTTATTTATGACACTAGAGGTAAAAAGTACGTTACCGGCACGCTATTATATGCCAATAAAAGTTATTGGATTTTTGGATATCTTATTTGAGAAATGAGTAAATTTATTGTTGGAGCTCTTTAAAGCGCGGGATTGTTTTTCTGTTAAACATAGCGAAGTAGCAAGGGTAGTTACTATTCTTATTTAATTATCTAATACAATTTTTTATGAAAACAATCAATATTGCCGACAAGCTAATTCCAAATAAACCAACCTCCTATTCATTCCTGAGGATTTTAACCGGGATCATTATTCTCTTAAAGGCTTTCATTTTTATTTTTGTAACAGCCAATCTTCAATCAATTATAAAAGCTGATATAACCGTATTTGCAGAAAACTCATCGGCACTTTCCACTATAATTTCAATACTTAATATTGCCTGTGGCCTTTCTATACTGGTTGGCTTTGTTACAAGAATAAGCGCCATTATACAAATACCTATTCTGCTTGTTGCTGTGTTTATTATAAACATAAAGCACATTGGTGAAAACCCCACTGAATTTATACTTTCACTTATTACGCTCGTTTTATTATTTATAGTTGCCTATAAAGGAAGCGGGCCTTTTTCTGCAGATGAATATTTCAGGCGCGGTGCTGCGTTGGATAAAAACAATGAGGGCAACAGCTGATATCCGTTGAGGCATAAATTAATTGTTACGTACTCAAAAGCACAAAAGCTTTTGCTTTACATTTACGCCTCATTTAATCAACATGAAAACAAGAAGGGATTTTATTAAAGCATCGGGCATGATGGGTGCAGCCACATTGCTTTCATCAAAAAATGTTTTCGCTAATAAAGCATTGGATTTTGAAAGCAAACGCCCGCCACTTGCAGAACGGAATTTTACCAGCGATGCTGTTGAAGCCGCTATCAAACAAATGAAAACAAGCCTTCCAAACAAAGAACTGGGCTGGCTGTTTGAAAATTGCTTTCCCAACACACTGGATACAACTGTTTTTTATGAAGAAAACAATGGCGTGCCTGATACGTATGTTATAACCGGCGATATTGATGCCATGTGGCTGCGGGATAGTTCTGCGCAGGTGCACCCATATATTCCGCTGGCAGCAAAAGATAAAAAATTGCAGCAACTGATTACGGGCGTTATTAACCGCCAGGTAAAAAATATATTGAAAGACCCCTATGCCAATGCATTTTATAAAGATGAAAACCAGGTAAGCGAATGGAAAGATGACCTTACTAATATGAAGCCCGGCATTCATGAACGCAAGTGGGAAATAGATTCGCTTTGCTTTCCCATTCGTTTAGCTTATGAATACTGGAAAACAACCGGCGATACAAAGCCATTTACAAATGACTGGAAAGAATCCATTCGTTTAACCGTCCAAACATTTACAGAACAGCAACGCAAGCATGGCAACGGCCCATACAGTTTTCAGCGTAAAACGGCATGGGCTACAGACGGTGTGCCGTTGGGCGGATATGGTTATCCTGTAAAACCCGTGGGGCTTATCTGCTCTATGTTCCGGCCAAGCGATGACGCCACTATTTTTCCTTTTTTAATACCCAGTAATTTCTTCGCCGTAACATCGTTAAAACAAGCAGCTGAAATTTTAAATACCGTGCTTAAAGATGCTTCGCTTGCACAAAGCTGCCATGCGCTTGCAACAGAAGTAGCCAATGCCTTAAAACAATATGCCGTTGTGGAGCATACACAATTTGGTAAAGTATATGCGTATGAAGTAAACGGTTTTGGCAGTTTTAATTTAATGGACGATGCCAATAACCCCGACCTTTTATCACTTCCTTACCTGCATGCCATTGACGCCGGTGATACCGTGTATAAACAAACCAGAAAGCTGGTATTATCTGCTGAAAACCCTTTCTTTTTTAAAGGCAAAGCAGCAGAAGGTATTGGCGGGCCACATGCCGGAATGGATATGATATGGCCGCTGGGCATTACCATGCGGGCATTAACCAGTAACGATGATGCTGAAATAACACATTGCATAAAAATGCTTATCGCCTCCAATGCTGGTACCGGTTTTATGCACGAAAGTTTTCATAAAGATGATCCATCAAAATTTACGCGCAAATGGTTTGCCTGGGCCAATACATTATTTGGTGAAATGATTATGCATGTGCAGGCTACAAAACCGGCATTGCTGAAAGCTATATAAGTTTTGGTTTCGCAGGATGAATATCAGCGCTTTTGTTTTTCCAAACGCAGTTGGAAAATATTCACCAGCAATGCAAACGCCACTGAAAAATAAATATAGCCTTTGGGAATATGAAAATCCAATCCTTCCCCAATTAATGATACGCCAATAAGCAGCAAAAAGCTTAATGCAAGTATTTTAAAGGACGGATATTTATGGATAAACCGGGCTATAGGCTCTGCTGCAAACAACATAACGGTTACACTTATAATAACGGCGGCATACATTGTCCATAAATGGTTTACCATGCCTATTGCCGTTACAATGCTGTCAATAGAAAATACAATATCAAGCATAATGATCTGGCCAAGGGCGCCGCTGAAATTTGTTGCTTTTTTTGTGTTCACCTCCTCCGGGCCCCCATCAGCCCTATGATGAATTTCGGTAGCGCTTTTATACAGAAGAAATAAACCGCCAAGAATAAGAATGATATCTTTTCCGGAAATGTCAATACCAAAAATGGTAAATAAATTTCCCTGCAATTTTAAAATAAAAGAGATAAGCGTTAGCAACACAAGCCGCATTAACATAGCCAGCAGCAGGCCTAACCTTCTTGCTTTTTTTTGCTGCTGCAAGGGCAGCCTGCCGGTAACTATCGAAATAAAAATGATATTATCAATGCCCAGAACAATTTCCAGTAAAATAAGCGTTAGCAATGCAATTATATCTTCCATTTACAGCTTGTATTTGTACCGAAAATAGTGGATTCTTTAAAGAAAAACGTTGGTAAAATTCAACCGGTAAAAGCAGGTATAAATAGCACTGTAAACCTGTGCATCAGAGAAAAAATTTGAAGCGCAATTAATTTTTTCACGCTCCTAATACTTTATATTGCATATTCAAAGCTAATTGTACCGCATACACTGAAAATTTATTCAATCTTTTAAATTTTTTCTCATGAAATCTGGAATTCTACAATTGAAAACAGCAATGCTGCTTTTGGCAGTATTGTGCTTATCTGTAAACGGGCTGTTTGCACAGGAACTTACAGATGTATCGGCATTAAGCCTCGTTAAAAAAAATGCTTCATTAATAGGGCTAACCAAAACAAACCTGCAGAATGTGCGCATATCGGCGGCATACATTGATAAAACTTCAGGCGCAACGCTCGTATATGCCCAGCAAACCTACAAGGAGGTGGATGTGTTTAATTCAATTCAAACCTATTCATTTAAAAACGGCAGGTTATTTTCCAAGGCAGGCAGCCCGATAGATAATATTGCAGATATAGCTAATTCAAAAACAGGCAAACCTTCAGTAACGCCTGCCAATGCCGTAAGCGCGGTTGCATCTCACCTTCGTTTAGCCGCTGCATTCGCCGTTGCCAAACAAATTACAGATAGGGAATTTGATTTTGGTAACATGAATGTTTCTTCCGTGAACGTAGTATCAAAATTGTGCTGGCTTCCTGACGAAGACAACAGGAATGCAGTATTAACATGGCAGGTTGAAATTCAGCCTAAAGGAAGTTCAGATTACTGGCTTGTGAATGTGGATGCTTTAAAAGGACAGGTTATAAGCAAATTAAACCTTACCGTAAAATGTAAATGGAACGGCCCCAGGCTGGATGCTGTTGATGCAGATCAGATTGAATGGGATAATGTTGATGCAGCAATGGAAGAAGGGCCGGAAAGCGCTGAGGCAATCAGTTCTGCCAAATATAAGGTTATACCATTTCCGGCAGAAAGCCCTTTACATCCCGGCGGCACGCCTGCTGTTAAATCAAACCCGTGGTCGCTTGCCGGTTCCGGCAATGATGCTACCACTTTAAAATGGAATGATGATGGCACCACTTCTTACGATAGTTCAAGAGGTAATAATGTGCTGGCGCAGGAAGATGCCAATGGCAATAATGGTTTTGGCATTGGCGCGCATTCTTCAACAGCGGTTCCCGATCTTACTTTTAATTATACGCCTAATTTTAGCAGTGCTCCTTCTGTTGCTGCCAATCAACAGTTTGCCATCACTAATCTTTTTTACTGGAACAACATTATGCATGATATTTCTTACCGCTATGGCTTTGATGAAGTGTCGGGCAATTTTCAAAAAAATAATCTTGGCAGAGGCGGTAAAGCAAACGATTTTGTACTGGCAGATGCGCAGGATGGTTCCGGTACAGATAATGCCAATTTTGCCACACCAAAGGATGGCAGCAGCCCGCGCATGCAAATGTTCCTGTGGAGTGCCAATGCTGTTGTAAACGTAACAAAACCAGATGCCATTAAAGGTAAAAAGGCAAATAAGGAAAGCGCTTTCAGCACCGCTAACAAATTATCTGATGTTGGCCCTGTTCAGGGCAGGATTATTTTATATGCCGACGATGCAGGCAACACCACCCACCTGGGTTGCGGCGCAGCAGCCAACCCAGCACAGCTTAATGGCAAAATTGCCCTTATTTACAGGGGGAATTGCGGCTTTACAGATAAAGTGAAGAATGCTCAAAATGCGGGCGCAATAGCCGTTATTATGGTTGATAACATCCCGGGGGAATACCCGATTACTATGGGCGGCACGGATAATACTATTACCATTCCAGCCGTAATGGTAAGCTATGAAACCGGTGAGGAAATGAGGCAGAATATTGAAGCCGGTACCGTAGTAAGTGCAAAACTAAGCGCAGGCGTGCAAATTGATGGCGACCTTGATAACGGGGTAGTTGCCCATGAATATACGCATGGCATTTCCAACAGGTTGACAGGCGGGCCTAATAACGCAGGTTGCTTAAGCAATAAAGAACAGATGGGTGAAGGTTGGAGCGATTATATGGCTTTAATGGTAACCACTAACTGGAAAACTGCAACGGTGGCCGACTCATCCAAATCAAGGCCTATAGGCACTTATGCTTTTGGCCAAACACCAGACGGGCCCGGCATCCGTTATTATCCTTACAGCACAGATTTGAATGTTAACCCGTGGACTTACGACAGCTTAAAACTCAGTTCACGCATTCCAAACGGTATTTTAACCTACGACTCCCATGTAGTGGGCGAAGTATGGTGCAATATGCTCTGGAATATGACCTGGGCAATTATTAAGGATAAAGGCATTGGCACCAATATTTACAATGCAGGCAGTAAACTGGGTAACCAGGTTGCATTGCAGTTGGTAATTGAAGGCATGAAACTGCAACCATGCAGCCCTGGCTTTGTAGATGGCAGAAATGCTATTTTAAAAGCCGATACACTGTTGTATGGAACTGCACACAGCGCCACGATATGGAAGGCTTTTGCCAGCAGAGGCTTAGGTTATAATGCATCCCAGGGTTCTACCGGCAGCCTGAAAGATGGCGTTGCAGATTACAGCCTGCCGCCTTCACTTTTTGCGAAAGCAGTTGAACCACAGGCAGATGCTGTTGCAGCCAAAGTGCTTGCTTCTTCCATAAGCTTATCTCCTAACCCTGCCAATAAAAAAATAACGCTTACAATTGCCGGCAATAAACAATCATTAAAAGTTAGCCTGCTCAGTGAAAATGGCCAGGTGCTGAGGAGTTTAAATATGACCGGGCAGATATTGGAAATAAATCTTCCCAAACTGGCATCAGGGATATATTATGTAAAGATTACAGGCGATAATTTCTCAGAAACACGAAAAATATTGGTTAACCAACAGTAATAAAAAAGAACCTGTTCTTTAACAAACCCGGAAGGGTTACTTTTTAATAAATAATGGTATTAATGTGTAATAAATACATATTAATATATATAAACTGATATACCATGAAAAATTTAAAAAGCTTATTCTTCGACAAAGAGATAGTAAGGCAGATCCGCAGTGCAAAAGTTGATGCTAATTTTTTATACAACCAGCTTTATGCAGGCAAAATTACTTTGCAGGAATACCTTTCTGCAGTTAAAAATGCTTAACCAGCAGCCTTTTTAGACTTTAAGATTAAACAATAGTCTAAACAATTATACAACGCCATGTGAGTAAGTAAAAAATCTCTTACGAGCATGGCGTTAATTTTTATAACTATGAAATTAGCGATCTGTTTCCCTGCAATCCGCCGCTATGTATGAAAAGTATCCTGGCTCCTTCCGGAAAATATTTTTTGGCGGAAAGATCGCACACTGCATAAAATGCTTTAGCGGTATAAACAAAATCAAGCGGTAATTGATGATTGATTTTAACCTGGTTCATAAATGCAATCAGTCCGGAGGTATGTTTCGCATAACCGCCAAAATGATAATCATGAAAAACATTTACCCGCTTTTGCCGGGCCTCATCAGTAAGCAAAGAATGTACGGTTTCATTCAGGATTGGATTATTTTTCATTACGCTTATACCAATACATTGCTGGTGCGGTAACGATGCATTTGCTATCCCGGCTAACATTGTTCCGGTGCCAACGGCGCAAACTATATAATCGTATGCAGAAAGATTGGGCACAGGCTGCAAAATTTCCCCCGCTCCTTTTGCACCTTTTATTCCAAACCCACCTTCCGGTATAAAAAACATTTGCGGGTTTTCATTTATAACCGCCTGTTTATTTTTATAAGCTTCACGACTTAAGAATTTAAGTTGCATATTCAGCGCCGCAGCATCAAGCAAGGTTTGCGAATAGTGCGTGGGTTCTTCGCCTCTTATAAAACCTGTACATTTTACATTGAGTTTATTACAGGCATAGGCAGCAGCAATAATATGGTTTGAAAATGCGCCGCCAAACGTTGCAACAGCTTTTGCATTATCAGCTATTGCTTGTTGCAGGTAATATTTCAGCTTAAACCATTTATTGCCGCTGACAAC
>JAEWBD010000252.1 GCA_023391315.1 Bacteroidota bacterium
GATCATTATCCGCTTCAATAATACAGGGTTTTACATAACAACCGCTTTCAAATCCTTCACCTTCCATTACCCCGCCTTCTACAATAATTTTGGCGGATTGTGTTTTTGCTTTTTCAATAGCTTTTAAATAATTATTAACGGCTGCTTTATCAATCAAAGGCCCAACATGATTTTCAGTTTTCAACGGATCGCCGATCTTAAGCTGGCTATAAGCGGCTTTCAGGTTTTCAATTACCTTATTATAAATACTTTCATGAATAATTAAACGACGGGTAGTTGTACAGCGCTGGCCGGCCGTTCCTACGGCGCCAAAAACAGCGCCTGTAAGCACCATTTTCAAGTCGGCATCTTCTGTAACAATGATGGCATTGTTACCACCCAGTTCCAGGATGGATTTACCTAACCGTGATGCTACTGCTGCGCCCACGATCTTCCCAACTTTTGTGGAGCCGGTAAAAGAAACCAATGCAACGCGCTCGTCTTCGCACATGGTTTTACTAATGGCATCGCCGTTTATCAGGCAACTGATACCTTCCGGCATATTATTGTTTTTAAGCACTTCAGCTATTATTTGCTGGCAGGCAACAGCGCACAACGGCGTTTTGGGTGATGGTTTCCAGATGCAAACATTACCGCACACCCAGGCAATAGCTGCGTTCCAGCTCCATACGGCAACCGGAAAATTGAAGGCTGAAATAATTCCGACGATACCAAGTGGATGCCATTGTTCGTACATACGGTGGCCAGGCCTTTCGCTATGCATGGTTAAGCCATACAACTGGCGGCTGAGGCCAACAGCGAAATCGCAGATATCGATCATTTCCTGCACTTCACCCAAACCTTCCTGCAGGCTTTTACCCATTTCGTAGCTCACCAGCTTGCCAAGCGGCGCTTTGTTTTTTCGCAAGGCTTCGCCAAACTGCCGCACGATTTCGCCACGTTTTGGCGCGGGAATTTTCCTCCATTCCAAAAAAGCTTGTTGGGCGGTTTCCAAAACCTTGCTGTAATCTTCCGGCGAAGTTTCCCAAACGCTGCCAACCGGTTTTCCGTCAACCGGGGATATAGAATCTATTTTCCGGCCTGAACCTGCAAAAGCTTTTGATCCCGTTGAAGTACCCGCATTTTCAGTTGCGATACCGAGCTGCTGTAAAAAATCCATGTGAATAATTTTTAAAGATGAGCTGTTGCGCCACTTAATGGAATGGCCACAGAAAGCAATTTAAGGCAGCAAATTTAAGCATCTATTCTCAGCGGGAAGAAGAGAGGTTTTTAAAACTTAAACCGCTTAAATGCAAAATAATGGTTTGAAGCATAGCAAATATCCTTAAAGTAATATTTATTTACTAATTAAAATAATAAATAATAGTATAATTATTTGATTATCAATTGCAAACTATTAAATTTTTGTTTCATTAATTGACGCCATATTTACACCGGGCATAAAGCGATATTAAGTTTAGTTTTGCCTTATTTTATTTAATTAAAATTAATAATTAATCTATATAATATATTTATTTACAATTAAATTGGAAATAATAATCAAAACTAATATAAGTAGCCTATAGATATTATCATGTAAATAGTGATAACTAAAATATGTAGCTGTAGAATTTTAAGATTATTGATAAAAAAATAACCGCTGTTAGAATTAAATGTGAAATAAGATTTTGTTTTGGGCTTTCCGAAACCCTCTCTTCTGAGAAAAGATTTTCAGTTTAAACAGGTAAAGGTTTTAAGTAAGTTTTTGGCTTTTAGGCAGAAAAAGAATCAAGCCCTAAATCCGTATAACGATTCTTAAAAAAACCGGTTCTGAGAATTTTAGATGTGAAGGATTGACGGGTTTCAAAAATTTAACTTCTGCCGGGAGCTCAAGGCCTGGTATATTTTTTTCAAACAAAAATTTTATCATCACATATTAGTTTTATCTGGCATAATATTTTGTCTAAAACTGAACATGAAAAAACTTCCTATCATTCTTTGCAGCATTTTTCTTTTGGCGCTCATAAGTTGTTCAAGAAAACGGATACCGCAAAAAACGCCGACAACCACTTTCGATACTTCTACCACAAAAAATAATAGCCAGCCTGTTTTAGTTGATTCTGCAAAAACTGCAGATTCCGGAAAAACGATTAACGAGGCGGCGGCAAGGGTGATGGTGGTGGCAGACGGATACGGAAGGCTTATTACACAACAACAGAATTTGCCTGAGGACAGCGGAATCAGTTATGACAACTTGCAACTTTCAAAAGGTTTTACAACCCAGCAACGGGCTAATATGCAGGCACGTTATAAAACAATTCCGCCGCGGGTGCTGTATGTTCCGCAGCCATATGTGCGCAGCTCTTTAAAAGGCAGCTACTATATCTTTAAAAACAAATTCTGGTATTGGAAAAAGCCAGACGGACTGTTTTACCTTGATGAGAAATATTACCTGTAAATAAGTTTATGAACCGAAGCCTGCTGGCAATGCAGTAAACAAACCAAATAAATGAGAAAATTTTGGGTAGCAGTTATTAACTTGCATTTCAACATTTTAGAATTAATGGAAATATGCCGGAAAGACCAGAAATGGTTATAAATTTCCGGCTGTTTAAATAAATTTCTGATTGCTTGCAACACAGGCATTATTGTTTATAAAAGCAATTAAACATTAAGTGCAGGGCTTAAATAACTATTAATAACACCATAATTAAACTTCTGTTTGTTGGAACAAGATATACAAATATTGGAAGGCCTTAAAGGTGAGTACGCAAAACGCACCAGGTATGAACAAATACTTTATAGACAATACGCTTATTTTATTGATGAAGGCGCCAGAAAATACAATTTAAACAATGATGATAGCTTTAGCGCTTACAGCGATACCATACTTTCCGCCATACATAATATTGTAAATGAAAGGTTTGACGGCCGCTCATCGCTGAAAACCTATCTGTACCAGATTTTTTCCAATAAATGTATTGACCTGATACGAAAAAACACGACTAATAAGCATCAGGTACATAAAACAATGCCTGTGGCAGACGCAATGAGCCAGTTACCGGACAGTACAAGAACCGTGATTGATGGGCTAATAACCAGTGAGTTAAAGGCAACTGTGCGAAAGCAGCTTGATGCAATAGGGGAAAAATGCAGGAAGCTTTTACTGATGTTTGAAGACGGCCTGACAGATAAAGAAATTGCAGCAATCCTGTCGTACAATACAGCGGCGGTAGTTAAAACCACGCGGTTGAGGTGTTTGGATAAGCTCAGGGAAAAAATACTTAATTAGCTTAGGATATGGTTATTGCTTCAGCTCTATTAAAACAGATACTCTAAACAAAATATAATTATGCCAGATAACCTGGAATATATTGAATCTTATTTTCGACAGGCATTAAATGCCGAGGAAAAACAGGCTTTTGAAAAAAGGTGTGAAACAGATGAGGCTTTCGCAAAAGAAGTGGCCTTCTATATAGTTACCCGTGAAACTTTGCGCGAAGATTTGCTGGCAAAAAAACAACAGGAATGGAAAGTATTAAAAACGGAAGAAGAAAGCGCTCCTGTTATTTCCATCGCTAAAAAATCCACCTTAAGCAAATGGATCATGTACGCGGCAGCAGCCTGTGTGCTGGTGGTAGCATC
>JAEWBD010000317.1 GCA_023391315.1 Bacteroidota bacterium
GCGCTGGGTGGCATACTCATACCGGCCGGCATTTATTTATTGCTGAATTATGGCACAGCAACACAATCCGGCGCAGGCATTCCCATGGCTACCGACATAGCTTTTGCCATAGGCATACTTTCACTATTGGGCCGCAGGGTAAACCCTTCACTCAAAGTGTTTTTAACCGCGCTGGCGGTGATAGACGATCTTGGCGCCATTATCATCATTGCCATATTTTATGCCCAGGACATTTCATGGTTAAACCTGTTGATGGCATTGGCCATTTTTGCGGGCTTACTTATTTTAAACCGTTTAAAAGTGCTCAACCTTGTACCATATATTTTGGGCGGTATTTTAATGTGGTGGTTTATGCTGCATTCCGGTGTACATGCAACCATTTCCGGTGTGCTGCTGGCTTTTGCCATTCCTTTTAAGAAAAATGATGAAAAATCGCCATCATACATGTTGCAGCATTTTCTTCATAAACCCGTTTCCTTTTTAATACTTCCGTTGTTTGCCATTGCCAACACCGGCATTGCCATACCGGCCAATTGGGTAGAAGGGCTTGCACAGGTAAGCAGCATCGGCATTATTGCGGGGCTTGTAATTGGCAAACCGTTAGGCATATCATTGTTTTCATTTGCTGCCGTTAAAGCAGGTTTGTGCCAACTGCCTTCGCAGGTTAGCTGGACAAATATTATCGGGGCGGGCGTACTGGCCGGTATAGGGTTTACCATGTCTATATTCATCACCATGCTGGCTTTTAACGATGCGGCTATTGTAAACAGCGCTAAAATTGCTATTCTTATAGGCTCCGTTATTGCAGGTATCGCAGGGCTTTTGTGGTTAAGATTAAGTTTGAAAAAACAAAATATACCCACGGAAGAATAGCAAAATGTTTTACCCTATATATTCACGTAATAAACCGTTCACCTTACCTAAAATTGAAGAATTCCTTTTTAGCATTTACTTTCGCATGGTTGGAATTGCTAATTCAAACAGAAAAATAAAAATATTATGGCATACGACGTAATCGTTATTGGCAGCGGCCCGGGTGGTTACCCGGCAGCTATACGCGCCTCACAGTTAGGGTTTAAAACAGCAATTATAGAAAAAGAAAGCCTCGGCGGTATTTGTTTAAACTGGGGCTGCATTCCTACAAAAGCTTTAATTAAAAGTGCCCAGGTATATGATTATATGAAGCATAGCAGCAATTATGGCTTGTCTGCAACAGATGTAAAGCAGGATTTTGGCGCTGTGGTAAAACGCAGCAGGGGTGTGGCCGATAAAATGAGCAAGGGTGTTTCTTTTCTCATGCGTAAGAATAAAATTGATGTGGTAATGGGTTATGCAAAAATTACAGGTAAAGGCAAGATTGAAGTAACTGCCGCTGATAATTCAAAACAAACACTGGAAGCGAAAAATATTGTTATCGCAACCGGCGGCAGAAGCCGGGAATTGCCTAATCTAAAGCAGGATGGCAAAAAGATAATCGGCTATCGCGAAGCGCTGGTGTTACCGCAACAACCAAAAAGCATGATCATTGTGGGCAGCGGCGCCATAGGTTCTGAGTTTGCTTAGTTCTACAACAGCATGGGCACAAAAGTTACCATTGTTGAATTTATCCCGAGAATAGTGCCGGTGCAAGACGAAGAAAATTCAAAAGAGCTCGAAAAACAATATAAAAAACAGGGCATTGATATTATGACCAATGCTTCTGTTGAAAAGGCCGACACTGCCGGCAACGGCGTTCGCGCTACTGTAAAAAAACAGGATGGCAGCACTGTAACGCTTGAAGCGGATATTTTGCTGAGCGCTGTGGGCGTGGTAGCCAATGTGGAAAACATAGGGCTTGAAACGGTTGGCATAAAAACAGACCGCGGCAAGGTGGTTACCGATAAATATTTGCAAACAAATGTTCCCGGCTTTTATGCCATCGGCGATTGTACACCAAACCAGGCCCTGGCGCATAAAGCAAGCCGTGAGGGCATTGTGGCTGCAGAGCATATTGCTTATACAGAAAAGAAAACGACGCATTTGCCCGAGCCGTTGGATTATGGCAATATCCCGGGTTGTACTTATTGTGTGCCCGAAGTATCAAGCGTAGGTATGACGGAGAAAGCCGCAAAAGAAGCCGGTTATAATATTAAGGTGGGTAAGTTCCCGTTCATGGCCAGCGGTAAAGCCACTGCTGCCGGTGCCACTGAAGGTTTTGTAAAGATGATTTACGATGCCAAATACGGCGAACTGCTTGGTGCGCACATGATTGGTTTTAATGTAACGGAAATGATTGCCGAAGTGGTTACAGCACGTAAGCTGGAAACAACCGGGCATGAAATTCTTACAGCCGTGCACCCGCATCCAACCATGAGCGAAGCGGTAAAGGAAGCAACGGCGGTTGCTTATGGGGAGGCAACAGATATTTAGTACTGTTATCAATAAACCTCTGTATAACCGGTTAGCCGTAAGGTTGGCCGGTTTTATTTTTTATTTATGTACGATTATACACATTCTTAATGGTCTTTCTTACGGTACAGGCTGAATCTGCACTGGCAGTATTTTTGGTAAGACTATTGCTATATAATCCGAAAACAAAAAATTTATGTTGAATACTAAACTGCCGCCTGCCCAAACGAAAAAAATTTTTATTGTTGAAGACGAAGGCGATATGTGCCTTTTACTGAATATCATGTTACAGGAAAAATCTATTGAACTGGAGCATGTAAAAACAATTGCTGCCGCACAGGAGTATTTAAAAAAGGAAGAACCTTCAGTGGTTATTCTGGATAACAAACTGCCCGATGGGTTTGGGATAGACTTTGTAAGTTATATCAAGCAAAATCATCCTGATGTAAAAGTGATAATGATCTCCGGCTATACACCGGAAGCAAAAGATATTGCGCTTGAAAACGGCGCCGACCTTTTTCTTGAAAAACCATTTACAAGGGAACAATTATATTCTTCAATAAAAGAATTACTGAATTAATTCAGTTCTCTAAAAAAGCAAGGCCGGGGATGTGAATGTCTCCGGCCTTTTATTTATGCAATCATTTTTGCGGTTAGAAACCGGTTGCGATCATTCTTTTAAAAAACGTTCCGGTATTGCTGAAAAACTCTGTCAGCGTTTCCTGTAATGAATATTCTTTCACATCCGGCATACCTGCACTTTCTATATATAATACCTTAAACTGAACGGTAAATTCATTACTGTTGTTGAACCATGCCGTACCATGAATATTCATACTGAATGGCACACCTTTCTTATAGAAATAAAGTTCGGCCCCAAATACATTCCATGTATTTTCCAGTACCGGGAAATGAGATACAGAAAATTCAAGCAGGTTAGTATTTACAATTTTTACGTTGCTTACAACAGCAACAGCCATTCGCTCGGAAGACTGATTAATGCAATAAAAAACCGCATGTTCAAAACGGCTGATATTTTCAAGATTGGTTATGGGTAGTGTATTTATCATATATAAAATTTAAGACAGGTTCTCCAGATTTTTAGCTGCTTTTTATGCAGCAAATCAATAATTATTTTTAGATGAAAATCAAACATTGTGCCTTTGTGGGATAGAGAATCTTTTGTGCTTTTTCGCAGGTTTAATCGTTGAAAATGTGGCGGCAGAAAACATAAATACCCCGTAATGGGGAATTTTTTTAAAAATAAAATGCATTTGATAAGCCCGGCTAATTTTTTTAACGCATTAAATCCTATAAACTTTTACCTGCATGAAATACCTTTGGCCAAAACATATTTTAAATTAAAAATTTGATGGAAAGCAAAATTGCGGATCAGTTTATAAAAATTTACCCGGCTGCAGGAGATCGGCTTATCGTGCGTTCGCCCGGCAGGATAAATATTATAGGAGAGCATACAGATTATAATGACGGTTTTGTGTTACCTGCTGCTATTGATAAGGCGGTTTACGTGGCCGTATCCGGGCGTAATGATGAAGAAATTCATTTGTATGCAGGCGATTATAATGAAAGCCACGTTGTAAATACAAATGCCGTTGAAATAAGTGACAAGCATTGGCCCAACTATATTTTAGGTGTCGTTGACCAGTTGCAGAAAAAAGGATTTCAGATTGGTGGTTTTAATTTATTAATTGATGGCGATGTGCCGCTTGGCGCAGGCTTATCATCTTCTGCTGCCGTTGAGTGCGCAACGGCTTTTGCTTTAAATGAATTGTTCGGGCTTGGCTTATCAAAACTGCAAATGGTGCAAACAGCGCAAAAAGCGGAACATACATTTGCCGGTGTAATGTGCGGCATCATGGACCAGTTTGCTTCCATGTTTGGGAAGAAAGATCATGTAATACAGTTAGACTGCCGTTCTCTTGAATATGAATATGTACCGTTTGAATTAAAAGACTGTAAAATATTGCTGCTGAATACCAACGTAAAACATTCGCTTTCTTCTTCGGCTTATAATGAACGCAGGCAGCAATGCGAACAGGGCGTTGCCTGGATAAAAGAACATCATCCTGAAGTATCAAGTTTAAGAGATGTTAGCATACAAATGCTGAATGAATATGTGCTGCCCAAAGATGCATTGATTTATAAAAGATGTAAATACATAGTGGAAGAAATTCAGCGTTTGCTGCAGGGCTGCGCCGATTTGCAGCAAAATAATGTAGAAGCATTGGGTAAAAAAATGTTTCGCACACACGAAGGCTTAAGCCGTGAATATGAAGTGAGCTGTGAAGAGCTTGATTTTTTGGTAGATGCCGTAAAAGACAATCCCGATGTAATAGGGGCGAGGATGATGGGCGGTGGTTTTGGCGGCTGCACCATCAATATTATTAAAGAAGATGCCATTGAAAGCCTGGTGCAAAAACTAAAGCCTTTATATAAACAGGCATCCAATAAAGAACTGGATTATTATATTGCAAGCATCGAAAATGGAACATCGCTGGTTACTCAGACTGTTGTTGCATCAAACGTTTAACAGCGCGGTATAAACTAACGAAGCGATACCGGGTATTTCCAAAGGAAATTATATTCTCCCGGAATAATTTTGAGAGATATGTTAAGATTAAAAGAGTGATGAAAAACTAAAATCATTAAGCACAATCATTATACTGATAAAAATTAAAATGGTAAAGAATAAAATGCCTGAAATATTCTCAAAAGCCTCGGTTAAACGCTTTAGAGTTTGCATATTGCTTGCGTTGCAATTTGCGTTGCCCTTTATATGTTTTGCGCAACAGCAAAATAACCCATGGGAAGATGAAATTGTTTTTGAAAAGAATAAAGAAAAACCGCATGCGTCTTTTATGCTGTATGCAAACGAGGCAGATGCTATAAATGATGATTACAGCAATTCACCGTATTATAAATCTTTAAATGGCATCTGGAAGTTTGTGTACGCCGCAGATCCGGATACCCGTATAAAAAATTTTTACGAACCAGGCCTGAATACACAGGCATGGAATGATATAACGGTTCCTTCCAATTGGGAAATGAAGGGTTTTGGCACGCCCATCTATACCAATATTATTTATCCGTTTCCAAAAAACCCGCCTTATGTTGGCAACAGTAACCCTGTGGGAACTTACAGGCGGGAATTTACAATACCGGATGAATGGGATGGAAGACAGGTATTACTGCATTTTGGCTCTATAACGGGCTATGCCGTTGTATATGTAAACGGCCGTGAAGTGGGCGTAAGCTCTGCAGCCAAATCGCCGGCGGAATTCAACATAACACACTATCTTAAAA
>JAEWBD010000375.1 GCA_023391315.1 Bacteroidota bacterium
ATTAAATACCTTGATGTAAATGGCGATGGTGTAATTAACGGCGGCACGGGCACAACAGATGATCATGGTGATATGGTTTATCTCGGCAATACTTCACCACGTTATAATTATGGTATTAACCTTGGCGCAGAATGGAAAGGCTTTGACCTCGCTGTTTTTTTGCAGGGTACCGGTAAAAGGAGTTATATAATTTATCCTACACAAGCCATTCCTTATGTACAAAGCTGGCGTTATCCTTTGGATAATTATGTAAACAATTACTGGACAGAAGATAACCGGGATGCAAAGTTCCCAAGGCCTATTGCTGGCGGCGGCACCAACACGCATATCAATAGTGCATTTGTTCAAAATGGTTCTTATATACGATTGAAAAATCTCCAGATTGGTTATACCCTGCCATCAGGTGTGTTAAGCAAAATAAAAGCGCAAAGAATAAGAGTATTCTTCAGCGGCCAGGATATATGGACACATACTAAAGCGTGGTATAAATACTTTGATCCTGAAAGCCCCAGCTACGCCTCTTATGTATATCCTTATTTCGCTGTGTATGCTTTTGGCCTGAATGTTACTTTTTAAATGAGAGTAAAAAAGTTAGAACATTTAAAATAATTGAGAGTTCATTTAAATCGCTTCATTAAAAAATATAAATCGATGATACGAAAATATTGTTTCAGGGTTGTACTGTGGTTGTTACCGGTTGGTATATTTACGCTTGCCGGTTGCATGAAGAACCTTGACCTGTCGCCGGAATCACAGCTGGCTGATAATAACTTCTGGCAAACAACTTCCGACATGAGCCAGGCATGTAATTATCTCTATACATTTTTAAATGGCTTAAGCACAGATGACCCTTCAGGCTTGCCAACGCCTTTGCAGGATAATTATTCTGATAAAACTTTTGGTGACCGCTCTGTAGGCTTTGGCGACGGCTCAAGCGTTGCACCAGCCACATCCAATGAATGGACAAATTATTATAAAGCCATTCGTGCCGCCAATAATATTCTTGAAAAGTCTGTAACCGTAACCGGAGATGCGGCCACTATAAACAGGTACCTTGGAGAGGCCCGTTTCTTTAGGGGTATGGCTTATTTTGAACTGGTAAAACGCTTTGGAGATGTGCCCTATATCAACCGTACATTAACTTCAGGCGACAGCATGTTGTATGCAGCGCGTACTGCCAGGCAAACGGTTGTTGACAGCATTTATGCCGATCTTGATTTTGCCGCTGCTTATTGCCCGCAACCTGATGTATTGGCCTCCGCACAATATGGCCGCATTACACGTTCTGCTGCACTGGCTTATAAATCAAGGGTGGCCTTATTTGAAGGCACCTGGGATAAGGCACGCAACATAGGTACTGCACAAAGCAATTTGCAGATTGCCGCCGATGCAAGCTATACGGTTATCACTGAAGGCAAGCATTCTCTATATACCGCACAAGGCCCGGAAAGTTATTATTATGAATTTCAGTACGATGGCGGTGCATCGGGCAATCCAATACAGGCAACAGTTGGGCCACAGCTTAACTATACTTATGCAACAAACAAAGAAAATATTTTGGTGAGATTATATGGCCAGAACCAGAATAACAATATTGCTTCGCACAGCTTTGGAAGAAGTTATCTGGACCAGGCACATATTGCACCCACGCGTGTAATTATGGATATGTATTTGTATAAAGATGGTTTGCCGCAGGGATTATCTGCTTATGATTCATCTGCAGATCAAACAAGCTCATTAACCGAATTCAGAAACCGTGATCCGAGAATGGAAATGTCTGTTTATAACAATACAATGATCACGCCTTCAACAGGTGGTTTAATTCCATATACAGCAGGTATCAATTATCGCTACAGGAAATATTGGATTGTGAGCGACTGGACGGCCAATGTAAGCTTTGTAAGCTTCAATGTATTAAGATATGCTGAAGTATTGCTCAATTATGCCGAAGCTAAATTTGAATTGAACGGCGCTATCAGTGATGCTGATTTAGATATTAGCATTAACGCACTGCGTAACCGTGCAACCGGCAATGATGTAAGCAAACTGCCTTTACTTACCAATGCTTTTGTAAGCGCCCACGGTCTGAATATGGAAACAGAAATAAGAAGGGAAAGAACCATCGAGCTTGCCTTTGAAGGCCAGGCTTACTGGGATATGCTGCGGTGGAAAACAGCAGAAGCCGCATTGCCTAAAACAATACTTGGAAGAAAATATTTTGCTGATGAAAATCCTTCCGGCACCACACCAAATCTTTTTAACGGTTATGTAGTACTGGAAGATGCATCATTCCGTACATTCAACCCCACAAGGGATTATTTATGGGGCTTACCAACAAAAGAATTAGCCTTAAGTTCAAACCTTGCACAAAATCCAAATTGGTAATATATAGGGGAAGAAATTAAGTAATGCTACAAAAGAATTCTGTTGTTCGTGGGTTTTATATTTTGCTTTTCATGCTTGTGTTTTGCGGTAAAGTATTTACGCAGCAAACAAACGCAAGGGATTATCTGATAACTGCACTCAATGCTTCAGGCTGGCAACCCAATACCGGGGCATTGAGTGCCTGGAAAGCAAAAGCAAAAGAAAGTTATCTTCAAAAAATTCACGCATTACCGGACTCGGTAAAACAATATTTAATTAAGAATGCTGATGAAGCATTGTCTTTCAACTGGCCGGCATTGCCCGCCAGTTCTTTTCTTGAATACAGGGATAACGGCAACCGTATAAGCTACGAAAAGAAACAAACGGAGCGCCGCAATTATTTGAATGCCCTGGTTATTGCTGAAATCATATCAGGCGATAAAAAATATATGCCGCAATTGTTAAACGGTTTGTGGGCAACGCTTGAAGAAAGTACCTGGGAAATTCCTGCTATTGTTGAACTACAGAAAGCTGGTGCAGATTTGCCTGATCCGTCAGAACAGGTTATTGGCCTTGTTAGTGCTGAAACGGCTGCAATGATTGCGAATATTCAGTTTATGCTCGCAGGTCAGTTGGATGCTTATTCTCCCATCATCAATAAAAGAATAGCATTCGAGCTGCACAGGCGTATACTTGATCCTTATAAGCAGCGCGACGATTTTTGGTGGATGGGTTTTTCAGGCAAACCGGTCAACAACTGGAATGCATGGATAAATGCCAATGTATTGCAGGTGGCTTTATTATCTGAAACAAATATGAATGATCTGTCGCGGGTCATTCATAAAATATTTAAGAGCGCTGATTATTTTATCAATCAATATCCTGCTGATGGTGGCTGCGATGAAGGGCCTACTTACTGGAGCCTCGCCGGTGGTAAACTGATAAAACTGTTATACCTGGCTAACAGCGTTTCAGGAGGGAAGTTGTCATGGGCTACAAATACCTTAATGCATAACATCGGCACTTATATTTATAAAACACATATTGCCGGCGACTATTTTGTAAATTTTGCTGATGCAGGCAGCAAGACTATTCCCAATGCTGAAAGTGTTTACCGCTTTGGCGAGATGTTTAAGGATGATTCATTAAAACATTTTGCCGCCTATCTTTTCTCTTTAAAGAAAAATGAATTGCCGCTAAACAACCTGCCTGACTTTCTTGCTACGGCAGCTATTTTTAATGAGCTGGCTACACTTACGCCGGATCCAATGCTAATATCATCTGCAGCACTGGAAGATATTCAGGTATTTACAGCAAGGTCTGTTGCAGGTTCAACATCAGGGTTGTTTATGGCAGTGCAGGGCGGTCATAATGCCGAAAGCCATAACCATAACGATGTCGGCAATTTTATTGTGTACGCGAACGGTGAACCTGTTATTGTTGACGCGGGTGTTGGCACTTACACAGCGCAAACTTTTAGCAGCAGGCGTTATGAAATTTGGACCATGCAATCACAATGGCATAACTGCCCGTTGATAAATGGTGTAATGCAGAAAGATGGCAGGCAATACAAAGCTTCTGATGTTTCTTTTGAAAAAAATAATAAAGAAGTACATGTTGATATGGATATAGCAAAAGCTTATCCGGCAGAAGCTTATGTGAAAACTTGGAAGCGAAGGTTTTTGTTTAATCAGCAAAAAAGCAAGCTGGTGCTTTCTGAAAATTTTGAGCTTGAAAAAATTACAGGCGAAACAAAGATTAATTTCCTCAGCAGTTGTTTTGTTAAGAATGATGTTAAAGGCGAAGTAGGTTTTTATAACAATGAAGGCCGGCTTATGCTTATATAAAAATCCGCGCCAGGTTTAATGACCGCAGGTGTTGAAGAAAAAATATTGGATGATGAAAAATTAACGAATGCATGGGGCAGTAAACTATATCGTTTATCATTCACTTTAAATGATAAGGCCTTAAAGAAAGGCGCCTGTGCATTTGAATTTATTAGCCCATAGCATTTAAACTTACCTGATAATACGAATGATTATGCGTAAAACCTGTTTTTATTTTCTTTTTATACTTTTTATTTTTTGTGCGAATGCTGCTTCCGCTCAAAGTAAACAAAAGCAGGCTTCATTAAGGGCTGAAAAAAAGCCGGGCATTAATGTAGATGAAATCCCTGTTTTATTAAAAAAGGTTGCTGACTGGCAACTGGCCAATCCCACCGGCAAAGAATTAAATTCATGGGAATATGGGCCTTTTTATATTGGTTTGATGGCACTGTATAATGTTACAGCAGACAATAAATATGTTGAGGCTGTAAGGCAAATGGGCGATAGTGTTAACTGG
>JAEWBD010000473.1 GCA_023391315.1 Bacteroidota bacterium
ATGGTTATGCATCTGAATTAATGAGCTCAACCAATGATATGCGTGACGCAACGGTTATTGAGAATGAATTGCTGAATAAAAATATATATAAGCTTGCTGCTGATCCAACCAAAACCTACATTCAGCCAAAGCCAAAAGATGAAGTGCCTTATCTTGATTTCAGCCCCTTGCAGAATGCATTGGCAGCCTTTAAAAAAAGTACGGATAGTCTAAGTAGTTTACTTAAGAAAAATGAAGTATCAACGGCTGATAAAAATCTTAATCTTACCCTGGCTCACGCAGAACAGCAGTTATTATTTGCAGATGGCCTGCCACGCAGAAACTGGTATAAACACAGTTTATATGCGCCTGGTTTTTACACAGGCTACGGCGTAAAAACATTGCCCGGCATCCGGGAAGCTATTGAACAACGCAACTGGAAAGAAGCGCAGCAGGAAATAAATTTAACAGCACAGGCAATTGACAGGTTGGCGGCATATCTAACTAAAGTATTTTAATTATTAGCCCCGGATACACAAGTTGTTTGTATATCCGGGGCATACTTTTTTTATCAAAAACCATTGTTGTTTTTGTGCGGCTATGCCCTTGAGATTTAATAATGCGGCGCCTGAAATGCATGTAAGGATGAGGACATAAAGTGATTGTAAATCTTTTAATACAACATAAATAGGCTATGCTTTTGTAATTTAGTTTTGTGAAACTGCATACCAAAACAAATACAACACAATTACAGCAGGAGCTTGCCACCGGCAGCGAAGCTGCGTTAAGAAAGTTGTATGATTTGTTTAGCGAACGCCTGCTTCATTTCACATTTACAATAGTGCATAACCGCGAACTTGCCGAAGAAATTGTAGCAGATGTATTCATTCAAACCTGGAAAAAACGTACACAAATTGCAGCCATAGAAAATCTGCCCTGGTACTTATATATAACCGCAAAAAATATCAGCCTTAATTACCTGCGTAAAGAGCGAAAACAAAAATTTGTTGAACTTGAAATAACAAACCTGCCCTTATATACCATAGAGCCGCAGGCCGTGCAGCATTTAATTTCAAAAGATTTTTTACAGAGCATCACCAATGCCATTAATGAATTGCCACCCAAATGCAGGCTTATTTTCAAGCTGGTAAAAGATGATGGCCTTTCTTATAAAGAAACGGCAGAATTGCTAAACCTCAGCATCAAAACCATCGAAGCCCAAATGGGCATCGCCTTAAAAAAAATTCATACCACTATACATTTTTTAATACCTGTTTATGCAAAAAAGCAGTAACGCTGAAAATTTTTTCTGAAAAAAATAAAATTATTTTAGGGGTAACAGCGCCAATCTTGTGTTTATATTATGATTCTAACACAGGATAATAATGAACATAGAAAGGATTTGGGTTTTGCTGGCAAAACGTAAAAGCGGGGAAGCTACTAATGATGAGCTTGCCGAATTAAACGATTTGTTGCACAGCGGAGATGGAAACACTGAAAATGAAATTGCAGAAAAAATATGGAATGCATCCTTGCAGCCTTTGCCTGAAATGAAACCCGGCGAAGACCTTTGGAACAGGATTGAAACAACAATGGAGGAGCCCGTTACAAAATCATTTGTTTCTATAAAGATGATACGTTGGGTAGCGGCTGCCGCAGTTATAACAGCAATCATTGCAGGTGCATTTCTGCTTGGCCGGCAAAAAGACGGGAACAACACTTTCGCAAAAAATGTGGTTACGCAACCATCATCAAAAAGACATGTGGTGCTGCCCGATGGAACGAATGTATGGCTAAACGGCAGCAGCATTTTAAGTTATAACAGCGAATCATTCGGTGAAAATAACCGCGAAGTAAAACTGGTTGGCGAAGCTTTTTTTGATGTAACAAAAGATGCGCAACATCCCTTCATTATTCATGCATCTTCTATTAATATTACGGTGAAGGGAACGGCTTTTAACGTAAAAGCTTTCCCCGGCCAGAAGAATGTAGAAACATCGCTTATACGAGGCCTTGTGGAAATAACAACATTGCAGGATCCGGAAAGAAAAATATTGCTTCGGCCTAATGAAAAAATAGCTGTCTCAGCAGAAAAAGAACCGGTTAAACAAACGGAAGATAAACCGGAACAGCCGCTTTTCGTTATTTCAAAACTGCATGTGGACGAAAAGAATATATTGCCTGAAACAGTTTGGATGAACAGTTCTCTTTCATTTGACAATGAATCGCTGGAACAACTGGCGCCAAAACTGGAGAGCTGGTTCTCCGTTACGTTTCATATAGACGAGAATATGAAGCATGCTCATTTTACAGGAACAATAACCAAAGAAACTTTGCAACAAACACTGGAAGCTATGAAACTGTCTTCGCCATTTGTGTATGAAATAAAAAACAATGAAGTGTGGTTGCATAAATAAAGCGGTAATGTTTTCCTAATCAAAAAATGATATGCAATGAAATAAAAAACAAAAAGGAGATGCGCTAACACCTCCTTCCATTTAAAGCTTAATTACGGGTATCGTTAGTATTCTCAGCACTCACGTACCCATTTTTTCACTTTCAATTTTTAAAAGTATGAAAAATGCGCTTATGGGCAATTTCTCAGTTGCCCGAAAGGCAATCCCAAAGTTTTTACTGTACATGAGGTTAATCGCTTTCTTTATGCTAATCGCCTGCCTGCATGTTCATGCAAAAGGCATCGCACAAACTAAAATAAGTGTGTCGCTAAAGAATGTGCCTATTAAACATGCATTATTATCTATCCAGAAAAACAGTGTATACCGTTTTATTTATAATGATGATATATTGCCCGGCAATGTTACCGTTACACTTACTGTAAAAGATGCTGATGTGCAGGAAGTGCTGGATGCTGTTTTTAGCCAAACCAATCTCACTTACCGCATCCTGGATAATAATCTTATTGTAATTGCACCAAAAAAACAAAAGCAGGCTGTGCCGGTAAACGGCAATGTAAAAGTGAAGAATAAAGATGGCTCTGAAAATGCTGTCTCCAATGTTTCTGTTGTGGAAAAAGGCACCAGCAATGGTACGCGTACCAATGAAAATGGCGATTTCACTATTTCGGTAAGTAACCCAAACGCAACACTCGTTATTTCTTATGTAGGTTATGTAACGCAGGAATATTCCCTGAATGGAC
>JAEWBD010000476.1 GCA_023391315.1 Bacteroidota bacterium
GCCACACATGAAAAGCCGGAATTTTATCCCGGTGCATTTTTATTAAAATATGATTGTTGCGGCGGGGTTGCAAAGCAGTTTGCCATACACTGTTTTTAATAAATGAGCGCGCCGATTCGTTATCCAGCGTTTGCAATTCAACTAAAGTTTGCGTAGGGTCGAATAAGTCGGTGGCAGCGCCTTCAACCAGTTTTTTGCCTTTATCAATAATTAATAATCTGGTGGCCACCTGTTCCATCTCGCTCAGCAGGTGAGAAGAAATCAAGAGGGTTTTATGCAGTTCATGACTCAGGTGCAGAATTAAATTTCTTATATCGGCAATGCCCTGCGGATCAAGCCCGTTGGTAGGTTCATCTAAAATGATTAACTGCGGATTATGTACCAGGGCAATGGCGATGCCCAGCCGTTGTTTCATGCCCTGGCTGTAAGTGTGTACTTTGTCGTTTGCCCTGTCTTTAAGCCCAACCCTGTCTAATTGCGTCATTAATTCTTTTTCTGCCGGATGGATGCCGCTCATGCGGGCAAACAGTTTCAGGTTATTATAAGCGGATAGATATTTATAAACATCTGGTTTTTCTATAACGGCGCCCACATTGCGTAATATTTTATTACGGTGATCGTTTAAAGTCAAGCCAAACATGCGTATATCGCCGCCCGTTGGTTGTATTAACGTGAGCAGCATACGGATGGTGGTAGATTTGCCGGCGCCATTCTGCCCGAGAAAACCATATACATCACCGGCATGCACGGTAAATGAAAGCCCATCAACCGCTTTCAGATTTTTATAGGCCTTGGAAAGATTGGTTACCTCTATTACCGGTTGCATTATTGTCAAAGATAGACTAAGGCTTTTTAAATACAGTACATCCTGAAGAAAGTAAAACCAATATAGGTTACTGCCTATCTTTAAAATACTAGTAGAAGGTGCAGTATTTGGCTTCCGCACTACCTCTCCATGCCTTGCCTGTAATGAAAGTTATTTTGAAGATAAAGTAATGAAGTGGGATCTTTAAAAAATGAAGCTGCGGCAAAGAATGACCACAGTAATAAAATTTATAAGCTATCTTTTATTTTTTTAGGTAACGATTGAACGATGAGGTTATAAGAGTCATCAATCATTTCCTTTATGAGTTTTGATGAAATGCTGCCATCAATTATAATGGTGTTCCAATGTTTTTTATTCATGTGATAGCCGGGTTTAACAGCATCATACATCTCCCGTAATTCAGCCGCCTTGTCAGGATCACATTTGGCATTAAATTGTAAAGGATCGGCATCCAGCGCTACCAATAAAAATATTTTTTCCTTTACACTGAATACCAGCGTTGTTTCGCCGAAAGGAAAATCTTCTGTTACAGCTTTTTTTGAAAGGCAATATTCACGGAGTGTTTCTATATCCATAAAAATATTTATTGTTTATATCCCGGGCCTTTAATAAACCTGCCCGGTGTTGCACCGGTATGCTCGTTGTTTTTCAAAACCTGTACGCCATTTACCCAAACATCTGTTATGCCGGTTGCATATTGATGCGGTTTTTCATATGTGGCATGGTCAGTAACAGTTGCCGTGTCAAATACAACCACGTCTGCATAATTGCCCACTTTTAATTCGCCGCGTTTCTTCAGTTTTAAATTGGTGGCCGGCAGTTTTGCAAGCTGGTAAACCGCCCGCTGCAAGCTTAACACTTTTTCATCCCTTGCATATTTGCCCAATACTCTTACAAAATTTCCATACGCTCTTGGATGCGCGTTTGATTCAAGAAAAACTCCTTCGTTTGTATAAGAACCTTCATCACTTCCAAAACTCACCCAGGGCAAAGCCATTTGTTTTTTTACATTGTCTTCACTCATTAAAAAATAAGCAACACCAATTCTTGTACTGTCTTCAACAATTAAATCCATTGCTGTTTCTTCGGGCGTTTTGCCGCGCAAAGCAGCCACTTCAGCTAAGGTTTTGCCGGTATATTTTTTAAGAGAATCCTGTTTAAACCCAAGCAATAAAACATTATCTGCACTGCCTGCGCCATAATATAAGTTCTCCCAATCCTTTGCATCGGTATTCATGGCTTTCGCCATTTGTTTTCTTATGGCAGGATCCTGCAGGCGTTGCCAAAGTTTTCCAAAACCGCCATCCTGCAGCGAAGGCGGAAATGCCGCCGTCATACCCGTTGCACCAGCGAGATAAGTGTACATATCAGCCGTTATCTTTAAGCCGGAAGCACGGGCTGTTTCAACCTGTTTTATAACGCTATCCATTTTAGGCCAGTTATTTTTACCGGCTGCTTTAAGATGATATATTTCTGCCGGAATATTTGCTTCCCTTGCAATGGTTATTAATTCATCCACTGCCTCATTCAGTTTATTGCCTTCGCTGCGCATGTGCGAGATATACATGCCACCATATTTTGATGCTTCTTTGCATAAAGCAATCAGTTCATTGGTGCTGGCAAAAAAATCAGGCGGATAAATTAAGGAAGACCCAACGCCCATAGCGCCTTCCTGCATGGCCTGAGCTACCAGCATGCGCATGCTGTCTAATTCAGCGGGCGTTGCAGCGCGGTTATCTTCGCCCACAATATAAGTGCGCACTGTTCCGGCGCCGATAAATGAAGCCACATTGCAACTGATGCCTTTCTTTTCCAGGTAATTTAAATATTCACCCAGCGTATTCCATTCAACTTTATATTTTATATCACTTTGGCCTTCCTGCATTTGTTTTTTCATGGTGGCATTTAAAGGGCCCATGCTGCTTCCTTCACCCATCACCTCCAGTGTTACGCCCTGCCGGATATCACTTTGTGAACGGCCATCCTGTATCAAAGATTCCGTTGCCCAGCTAAGCATATTAATAAAACCGGGCGCAATGGCCTTACCATTTGCATCAATTTCATTTTTTGCAGAAATATTTTTTAAATCGCCAATGAATGCAATCGTATCGGCATTTATAGCCACATCAGCCTGGTAAGGTTCGCCGCCGTTGCCATCGTAAATAAGCCCGTTGCGGATGATGGTATCGTAAGCTGTTTTATTATTACAGGCTGTTATAACCAAGCATAACAAGCCTATAAAAACTACAAGTTTTGATGCGTGCATATGTATTGTTAATGGAAAGTATATCTGCGAATATATTAATTGTTGAAGGCTATTTCATTCGTTCAGGTTTGTTTTTCAATTGTCTTATGGAACGCCGCGGTTTCCATTCCCTTTGGGCAAGAAATTTATTACGGGCGTTTCATTGCTTCGAGTTCTTTTTGCATGCGGAACATTTCATCACGCAGTTTTGCTGCTTCTATAAAATCCAGGTCGCGGGCTGCTTTCTCCATATCTTTTTTAATTTTATTGATGGCTTTTTCCATTTGCGGAATGGTTTTATAAATCACCTGTTCTTCAGCGGCTGATGTTGTAACAATATCTTCATCGCCCTGTATGGCATAAGGATTTTTTGCATCGAAACCTTTTATATCAAGCACGGATGTTTGTGCAAATACATTTTCCTTTGTTTTCTTAATAGTACGCGGCGTAATATTATGCTCCGTATTATACGCCGCCTGTTTTTCACGCCTGCGATTGGTTTCATCAATTGTTTTCTGCATGCTTTCTGTCATGGTATCTGCATAGAAAATCACCAGCCCGTCAACATTGCGGGCAGCACGGCCGGCTGTTTGCGTGAGCGATCTTTCATTACGTAAAAAGCCTTCTTTATCGGCATCAAGAATAGCGACCAACGAAACTTCCGGAAGGTCGAGGCCTTCACGTAAAAGGTTCACGCCAACCAACACATCAATCTCGCCTAAACGCAACTGTCTTAATATTTCAACCCGTTCCAATGTGTCAACATCGCTGTGTATATATTTTGATTTGATGTTGATGCGCTGCAGGTATTTATCCATTTCTTCCGCCATACGCTTGGTTAGCGTGGTTACGAGCACGCGGTCACCCTTTTTTACACGCTTATCAATTTCATCCAGTAGATCATCTATCTGGTTTACAGATGGGCGGATTTCAATAGGCGGTTCCAATAAGCCCGTTGGCCTTACCACCTGTTCAACAACAACACCGCCGCATTTCTCTAATTCATATTCGCCCGGCGTGGCGCTTACATAAACAGTCTGGCCCGTTAAGTTTTCAAATTCGTGAAAATTCAACGGCCGGTTGTCTAAAGCTGACGGCAGGCGAAACCCATATTCAACCAATATTAATTTGCGGCTTCTGTCGCCGCCATACATGCCGGCAATCTGCGGTACGGTTTGATGGCTTTCATCAATAATGGTAAGAAAATCTTTTGGGAAATAATCCAGCAAACAGAAAGGCCTTGTACCGGGCTGCCTTCTATCAAAGAACCTTGAATAATTTTCTATGCCATTGCAAAAACCAAGCTCTCTTATCATTTCCAGATCATATTCAACCCTTTCTTTTAAACGCTGCGCTTCTATTAATTTACCAATGCTTTTAAAGTATTCGGTCTGCAAACGCATTTCATCCTGTATCTCGTATAAAATGGTTTGCATCATGTCTTTTGGGGCAAGGTATAAGTTAGCAGGAAAGATGGCTGCATTCTCCACCTTCATCATTCTTTTGTTGGTGTTTACATCAATCGTTTCTATGTCTTCAATTTCATCTCCAAAAAAAGTAATGCGATAACCATAATCAACATACGGCAGGTTAATATCGATCGTATCGCCTTTAACGCGAAAGGTGCCGCGTTTAAATTCTACCTGTGTTCTATTATATAAACTGTTAACAAGTGAATGTAAAAAGCCCTGCCGCGAAATGGTTTGTCCCTTGGCTATGCGCACAATACCATTTTCAAAATCGGTAGGATTGCCGATACCATAAATACAACTCACGCTGGCTACAACAATTATATCCCTGCGGCCAGTGAGCAGTTCGCTTGTTGCCTGCAGGCGAAGTTTATCCAGCTCTTCGTTAATGCTTAAATCTTTTTCAATGTAAACATCACTAACAGGCATGTAAGCTTCAGGCTGATAATAATCATAATAGCTAACAAAATATCCAACTGCATTATCAGGAAAGAATTGTTTGAACTCTCCATATAATTGCGCCACCAGTGTTTTATTATGCGTTAATACCAGCGTTGGCCGCTGAACGTTCTGAATAACATTGGCCATGGTAAAGGTTTTACCGCTGCCTGTTACCCCTAATAATGTCTGATATTGCTCTCCGCTATTAATTCCTTCGGTTAACTGGCGTATCGCTTCAGGCTGATCACCGCCGGGTGTATAAGGTGCTGCTAATTTAAAAGGCATAAACGCTAAGTTATAAAACGTAAAAAGAATTTTTATTTCATATTATTTTAATTATATCATGATAAAATGAATCATGTATTATTCATCATATTTCAATCACTTATATATTCATATTAGGGAAAACAATTTTGTATATTTTACCTGTTGCTATTTTAATGCTGCTAAAAAAATACGTTCATGTAAAACTGGCAAAGTACTTGTATTTACATGCCCGCTAAACTTTAATAACTAAAAAACATTTTTACTATGAAGAAGTTCCTTTTTTCAGCAGCAATCGTAATGAGTGCAATGGGAATAGCAGTGGCAAGTTCAAATCATAATGCTACGCGCCCAATTGATAACAAAGTGTATATCTTAAATGATACTACACCCAGCGACACTACACCGAGTGATACAACACAACCTGTGGACTCCAGCTTTTTATTGAAATAAGCCCATACAGGTTTCGGTAATTTAATTAATCATTTAAAATTTTAATGTTAAACTATGAAAAAGTTTCTTTTTTCAGCAGCAGTGGTAATGAGTGCAATGGGCATAGCTGTAGCAAGTTCAAATCATGCTACGATTCCTGTTGACAACAAGGTGTATATCGCAAATGATACTACTCCGACAGATACAGTTCCGAGTGACACAACACAGCCCACAGACTCCAGTTTCTTATTGAAATAGGGCTGAGTCCAATTATTAATTCCATTTATTAATCTTAAAAAATCTATTAATATGAAAAAGTTTCTTTTTTCAGCAGCCGTTGTAATGAGTGCAATGGGTATAGCAGTAGCAAGTTCTAATCATACTACACTTCCTGTGGATAATAAGGTGTATATCGCAAACGATACAACGCCTACTGATACAGTTCCAAGCGACACTACACAGCCCACAGATTCCAGTTTCTTATTGAAATAAACAGAAACTACATCTCACATAAGGATTAAATTTTTGGTTTAATCGTGCACGCAAAGCTTTTATAATTTATTATAAGGGCTTTGCTCTTTTATGTACGTGAATGTTATTATTGAGGATGCGATATGTTTAGCTTTAGGTTTAATTCTTAAATATTCACTACGCCATGCTTTATTTAATGCTTAACTTCTGCGAATTGAATTTTTCAGTTAAATACTCAATTATACTATTCCGATCTTAATGATTGCACCGGGTTTGCCATTGCTGCCTTTATTGTTTGAAAGCCGAGAGTAAGCAATGCTATTGCAATCATTATAACGCCGCCTGATAAAAATGTCCACCAGCTTATATCTGTACGAAATGCAAAATTCTGCAGCCATTTATTCATACCAATCCAGGCGAGCGGAACCGCAATTACAAACGCAAACAATACAAGCAGAATAAAATCTTTTGAGATGAGTGAAACAATTTGCGATACCGATGCACCCAGCACTTTTCTTACACCGATTTCTTTTGTGCGTTGGGTGGTTGTATAGATAACCAAACCCAGCAAACCAAGACAACTAATAAAAATGGCAAGTGCAGTTGACCATTTTAGCAGGCTGTCAATATTTTGTTCAGCCGCATAATATTTTGCAATGTCTTCATCAAAAAAACTATAATCAAAATCATCTTCAGGATAAACTTCTTTAAAAGCTTTTTCTATTTTGTTCATAGTAGTTTTCCATGCCGTGCCTTCTTCGTTTTGCGGTTGCAGTGCAATGCTGAAATTTCGCTCAACATTATTCCAGCTTCCTATTATCAATGGCTTTACCGGTTCATGCAAAGATTTCTGAATAAAGTCTGATACAACACCTGATATTGGTATTTGCTTGTTCCGTTCCCATTCAATATATTTTCCTATTGCCTGTTCCGGTTTTTGAAAACCAAGAATATGTGCGTACGTTTCATTTATAAGAAATGATGTTACCGTATCTGTTGCAGCAATATTTTTTCCTGCCAATAATTTTAACTGATACAATTTTATGTAATTGCTGTCTCCAAACTTTTGCTGTACATCCGTTTCAACTTCCTTTTTACCATCTTTATATTTCATAGTGCCGCTCCATGTGCTGCCTGATGATGGCGGATTGGTACACAAGCTTACCATTGCAATTCCGGGTATGGCTTTAAGCTTATCCATTAATACATTCTTGTGATTGCGAACAGTGTCATAATAATTGGTATTGAAATAAAGAATGGCTTCTTTTTTAAAACCCATGTCTTTGTTTAATGAGTAATGAATTTGTTTGCTTACAAGAACGGTTGCCATAATAAAGACCTGTGCAATTACAAACTGCGATATGGTTAATGATTTACGCAGCCATGCATTACGTGTTTTACCTGTATTTGCATATGCCTGGTTTTTTAAAACGAGTACAGGCTTGTATCCTGAAAGAATAAGAGCAGGGTAAAAACCGGAGAGTAGTGTTACCACAGTCATTAATAATACAAGAAATAGAATAATGTTTGGCTGCTCTGTTAAATTGAAATGCAGACCTTCAGGAATAAATCCTGAGAAGGCTTTTAATAAAAGAGGTGTGAGTGCTGCTGATAATACAGTTGCAAGAAATGTAAGCAAAAAAGTTTCTGAAAGAAATTGAACAATGAGTTGCTTTTTCGAACTGCCCATTGTTTTACGAATGCCTATTTCTTTTGCTCGTTGTGAAGCATGTGCAGTGGTAAGATTGATAAAATTGATGCAACCTAATATCAGTAAAAATGCTGCTACAGCAAGCAAGCCATAGAGTGTTGATTTATTTCCGGTTGGTAAATCATAAGCGCCATAATCAGCATTAAAATGTAGATCACTCAAAGGTTGGAGCGTGTGCCATGTTTTACTGTGGTCGTCTGGACTTTGTTTAGCATATTTTTTATAGAGCTGCGCAATTTGCTTTTCAATTTGTGCAGCGCTTGTGCCGGCAGAAAGTTTTACAAATAATTGCTGAGCGCCGTTTGTACTGGTCCAGTCTTCCCAATTATCAGGTTTTAAAGATGTTTGTTCCATCGTGGCATAAGCCATAAATGTTTTAAAAGTAAAGTCGGTATTCTCTTTTATATCTTTTACAACTCCGGTAATGGTTGCTCTTATCGAATCATTGAAAAATATTTCTTTTCCCACAACCTGCGTTGGGCTAAGGTTTGGAAAATAAAGTTTTGCATTTGATTCTGTAAGTACAGTTTGATAGGGATTGCGTAAAGAAGTTTTTGGTGAGCCTGCAATCCATATATAAGAAATCAAATTGAAATAATTACTGTCTGCAAAAATTATGTTTTGCTGATGTTTAAAAACCTTCGGTTCTTTTTTATCAAGCGGCACACTAATTTTTGCATCACCGTTCCATGTACGAAAAGGTACAACTGCATCAAGTCCTGTAACTTCTTTTAGAATTGCTGCAGCCATAGGATCGGTAACACCGGAGTTATGATATTCTTCACCCGAAAAACTAAAGTTGGATACAACTCTATAAATACGGTTATTATCTTTTTCAAACTTGTCGAAATTGAAATGATAATTCACAAGCAGAAAAATTACCAGCGATGCACTGATACCAATTGCAAGACCAAGCACATTGATGACACTAAACACTTTGTTTTTCCAAAGTGTTCTGATAGCGATGGTGAAATAATTTTTGAGCATTGAAGCCTCTCCTAAATCCTCTCGACAGAGAGGGCTTTTTAGACGATGATAATTATAGTTGTTCAATATTTTGTAAGGCTCTCACAAAGCCCTTCCCTCGGGAAGATTTGGATAGGCTTTATTCCGTTCTCAAACTCTTCACCGGGTTTGCTGTCGCCGCTTTTATAGCTTGCATGCCAACGGTTATCAATGCAATTAATGCCGCAATAATTGCAGCAATAATGAATACCCACCATTGAATGTTTATACGGTAAGCAAAATCCTGCAGCCAGTTATGCATGGCATACCAGGCAATAGGAAATGCAATAACAGCAGCAATTAAAACAAGCTTTAAAAAATCTTTTGATAATAAACCTACGATGGTCGTTGTGCTTGCACCTAATACTTTTCGCACACCAATTTCTTTTACGCGCTGCGAAATGGCAAATGCAGAAAGTCCGAATAGCCCAAGACATGCAATGATAATAGCAATGCAGGCAAATGTGGTAAATATGGTTTCCTGTTTATGTTCAGCATCGTATAGCTTCGCAAAATTTTCATCGAAGAATGAATATTGATAGGGGAGTTGAGGGAGAAATTTTTGCCAGGTATCTTTTATTGTTTCTAAAGATGATGCAATATTTTTTCCCGAAATTTTTATAGAAATGGTATTATAAAAACCCTGGCTTGGCGGCGGCAAAACAAAAACCAAAGGTGTTATAGCCTCATGTAATGATTCAAAATGGAAATCTTTTACCACGCCAATTATATGACCGCTAAACTGACCATACTTAAAATCTTTGCCAACTGCCCGGTCGTTCGATTTCCATCCTATTGCTTTCACTGCTGCCTCATTAATGATAAAATTGGATGTATCAGTTCCATAACTGCGTGAAAAATTTCTGCCCGCAGCTAACGGAATCCCGTAAGCCGGTATAAAATCGTAATCTGTTGCGAGAAAACGAATGTCGGCTTTTACCGGAACCATAGAATCATTGCCCGGTACCTGTGCGCCCATTCCATCCAGCAATCTTCCCGTAGGAATTCTGGACGAACGTCCTACAGCTTTAATATTTGGATTTTGTAATAAAGTATTTCTGAATGCTTCGTATTGATCATTCAATTGATTATTATAAGCCATCGTTATTAAATGATCTTTATCATAACCCAGCGATGCGTTTTGCATGTACCGCAATTGCTGAAACACAACAACGGTTGTTATAATCAGAATGATTGAAATGGCAAACTGCGTTACCACAAGCACCTTGCGAAAGCTAATGCTGGTACCACTAACCTTAAACAATCCTTTTAAGGTTTTTACCGGCTGGAAAGATGACATGAATAGTGCAGGATATATTCCTGAAATAATACCCACCACAAATGGCGCTAAAAACAATGGAACTAAAATTTGCCATTTAAATAAAATACTTACAGAAAGATTTTGTGACGATATTTTATTCAGCCAGGGCAGAAGTAAGTATAATAATACAAATGCAATAATAATAGCAGACCATGTTAATAAAACGGATTCGCCTAAAAACTGTATTATCAATTCTTTTTTTCGTGCACCAACAACTTTTCTTATACCAATTTCTTTTGCACGCAATGCAGAACGTGCAGTAGAAAGATTCATATAATTAATACACGCTATCAACAATATGAATAAGGCAATGGCTGAAAAAATATATACACGGTTTATATCCCCATTTGGCTCTGCTTCAAAATCTGTATGGGAGTATAAATGAATGTCCGTTAATTTCTGAAGGTCAAGCTTTGTAAATTTTGAAGGTTGATTCGGTCCGTACTGACCAGCCATGTGCTTGTCAAGAAATGCAGGGAATCTTTTCTTCATGCCTTCTATATTATAATTTTTAGGGAGCAGGATATAAGTAAAGAATGAATTATTACCCCAATTGGTTCGTAAATTCTCTTCCCCGATAACAGCAGAATCTTTCAGCGTATTAAATGAAACTAATATATTGGGATGAAGGTGCGCATTAGAAGGGAAGTCTTTATAAACACCGGTTACTTTCACATCAAACTGATCATTGGCACGAATAACTTTATTAATCGGGTCTTCATTACCAAAATATTTTTTTGCTGTTTCTTCTGTAAGCATTACAGAAAAAGGATCGTTCAATGCGGTCTTAGGATTCCCTTTTAAAACGTCAACCGTAAATACATCAAATAAATTTTCATCAGCAAAATAAACATTGGGTTCATTTATTAATTTGTCTTTATAGCGAAGCGGCGTTGTACCATTGTTCAGCAAACGGGTCATCTTTTCTATTTCGGAAAAATCTGTTGGAAGATAATATCCGAAAGGCGGTGCAACTGTACTAAGGTTAAGCATTTCTTTATGATTGCCATCATAAAAAGTACGTGTTACACGATAAATCCTGTCAGCATTTTTATTATACTTATCATAACTTAATTCATTTAAGATATATGTAAGAATAAGCAGGCAGCAGGTTAAGCCGATAGTGAGGCCAAAGAGGTTGATGAAGGAAATAAATTTATACTTCATCAAATTGCGCCAGGCTGTTTTAAAATGATTGCGGAACATATCAGGTGTTTTATATGTATGACTGTTTATTCAACAGCTATGCCAGCATCTAACCCGTTTGATTACAACCGTTTAAAAACTATTTATTAAAGAAAGCTGTTCGAAAATGAACATAACAGTACGGGGGCGTACAGCACAATCATTCAATCATCCATCTTAAAATTCCTGATCACACAGCATATTCCTTTACTGCTTCCACGAATGCCTTTGCATGATCAACAGGAACGTTTGGCGTAATACCATGGCCGAGGTTAGCGATATATTGCTGAGCGCCAAAAGCATCTATCATTTCTTTCACCCATTGTTTTATTTGCGGAACCGGCGCCAGCAATTTAGCCGGATCGAAATTGCCCTGTAAGGTGATATTGTTATTAGTGAGTATTCTTGCCTGTTTCGGCGAAACTGTCCAGTCCAAACCAATAGCTGATGCGGAAGATTTACTTAAATCTTCCAAAGCGTACCAGGTGCCTTTTGGAAATAAAATAACCGGTGCATCGTCTTTTACGGCATCTGCAATTTGTAAAAGATAGGGCTGTGCAAAGTTTTTAAAATCTTCCGGCGATAAACTGCCGGCCCAACTGTCAAACACCTGTACGCAATCAGCGCCAGATTTTGTTTGCGCCTTTAAATAGTCAATGGTAATGGTTGTAATTTTTTGCAGTAGCTGATGCGCAAGTTCAGGTTCAGTGTAAGCAAACTGTTTGGCCTTATCCCAGGTTTTGCTGCCCTTGCCTTCAATCATATAACAAAAGATTGTCCATGGCGCACCGGCAAAGCCTATGAGGGGTACCGAACCATTCAATTCTTTTTTGGTAAGCGTTAATGCGTCCAATACATATTTCAAATGCTCTGCTGCATTTTCAATATTGAGTGCATCAATATCTTTTTTTGTTTTGATAGTTTTTGGCAATGATGGCCCTTTGCCTTCTTCCATCAATACTTCTAGGCCCATTGCC
>JAEWBD010000030.1 GCA_023391315.1 Bacteroidota bacterium
TTCCAGTTCTGCTTCGGTTGGCCGTATGAACATGTTGTAGGCAAACAAATTGCTCCACGGGTTTTCATTAATTATGCGGATAGGGAAGCTGTAATTTTCATCAGCGCAGGCATAGCAATCCCTCACCCAAATTTCTTTTTGTGAATTTAGATGTTGTGTTAATTTCTCTCTTAATTGAAAAAAATATTTTTCATCAATAGCAATATTAAAATTGCTCCAGTTTATACTATTTTTTGTAATTGCATCGGCCACAAAAAACCTGTCTTTAGGGCTTCTGCCTGTAAAAGCGCCGGTTAGCACGCATAAGGCACCGGAACTGCTGAGCACGCCTTCCCTGCGGTGTAAAGTTTGTGCTGTAAGTTCATGCGGTGAAAGCTGGTAATGAATGTGCGGTACGGTCAGCCCGATCTTTTTTAACTGTGCGGCTGGTACAAAAGCTGTTTCAACTGCCATAGAATTTTTTTAGTTAAACAGATAGAAAGGGCAAATGTATTTACAAAAACTTACTACCGTTAGTTTTTTTTATCATTTTTTATTTTGATTAAACTTTTAGGAAAAAAAGGCAACTAACAGGTTGAATTAAGAAAGTCTTATACTTTCACATTGAGCACTTGGTAAATAATTTTTAATTTAGCCCAATTATTTAAAAACAATTTGCATGAAAAAAGTTTTTGCCCTAATGATAGCATTAGCCGGAGTAATTTCTGTTAATGCCCAGCAGGATCCGCAACCGGTGGAAGACATTTCAAAAGTGATACAATTTAAGGAAACAGACCACGATTTTGGTAAAATACCTTATGGGAAACCTGCAGAATTTAATCTCGATATGAAAAATATTTCTGCCGATTCTATAGCAATTGAAGACGTGAAAGTGGGTTGCGGCTGTACCACGCCTAAATGGAAACCCGGCCCTTATGCACCCGGCCAGGATTTTGATATAACCATTGGTTTTAACGGTTATACAGAAGGCGCTTTCAGTAAAGTGGTAACCCTTTATTTTAAAGGCGGCTTAAGCAAGGTTATTAAATTTCATGGTGAAACCTTTAAAGCGCCCGATAATGCTGCACCGGCCAATGGCGCGGTTAGCCAGTTAAAACAAGGAGGAAATTAATATGAAAATTATATTAAGCTGTATAGCTGCTTTCCTGTTTATTACAGGCGCCAATGCGCAATCAGACAGCATTGATGTGTTTAAAGCCACTACACATTCGTTTGGTAAAATAAAACAACACGTGCCGGCAACTACTGAATTTTCATTTACCAATAATACCGGCAAACCACTGATAATTGAAACCGCGGTGGCAGAATGCGGGTGTACTACACCGGAATATCCAAAAACACCTATTCAGCAGGGTAAAAACGGAACAATAAAGGTTACCTATAATGCTGAAAGCCCCGGTAAATTTACCAAAAGGGTGACGGTAAAATTTCTTAATGTTAAATACCCGGTGATACTTACTATTGATGGTGACGTTCAAACAAAATCATAATCATAATAATATAAGTTTAAAGGCCCCGCTATTACGGGGCTTTTTGTTTTATTGCCTCTTCAAAATTTACAAAATAGGTTCACCGGTTTATTGAACAAATACAAGGTATTCCCATGCCTGTAACTCAAAACTTTGAACTTCGCCAAGTTTATAGGTCATTCCTGAAAACAAGTGTGTAAAGCCACCTTTAATTAATGGGTGTTCTATTTTAAACTGCAACCTGTCGCTGTTACTAAAATTCATTATAACAAGCACTTTGTTTTTTTCTGTGTAACGCAGGAAGGCAAAGATGTGATCGTTATATTCATTAGGCAACACGTTCATGCAGGCGCCATCATGTAAAGCAGTATTTGAAGATTTAAGCTGCAGCAGGCTTGTATAAAAGTTTTCGCGTTTTAAGGGTTCAGCCCATTCAATAGAATCCTTTTCAAAAAATTTAAGCCGCTTTAAATTCGGCAATTCCTGGCCACTGTAAATAAGCGGTACTCCCGGCCATACAAAACTAAATACGGCCAGCATGGCGGCAGCCGCTCCATATTTCTCATATTCTGTTCCGTTCCAGCTGTTTTCATCATGGTTAGATGTAAAGAACAGTTTTAATGCGCCCGGCGGGTAATCCTGGTATTCTTTTAAAACAACCTTCAAATTATGCAGGCTGCCAAAATTATTTACCAGTTTGTCTGTGGCATGCATCCATTTCCAGGCGTAGGTAACATCAAACACTTTATGATATTCGGGCACCTCACATTCTGCCAGCCAGAATAATGGTTTGATGGTTTCACATTGCGCCTTGGCTTCAATCCAAAAATCAAGTGGTACCAAATGCGCCATATCGCAGCGAAAGCCGTCGATATCGCACTCCTTTATCCAGTATTGCATGCTTGCAATCATGGCGGCTCGCAGGTCTTTATTTTTATAATTCAAATCAATTACATCTGCCCAGCCATGTCGTTCAACAAAATTGCCTGCAGCATCTTTTTCATACCAATCCGGATGCTCTTGTACCCAGTGATGATCGTAACCGGTATGGTTAGCAACCCAATCAATAATTAATGTGAACCCTAAATCATGCGCCTGTTTCACCAAATCCTTAAAATCATTCAGGCTGCCAAATTCAGGATTAATGGAAACATAGTCGCTGCAGGCATAATAACTGCCCAATGTACCTTGTCTTTTTTCAATACTTATTGGCGTTACGGGCATCAGCCATATTATTTTTATGCCCATGTTTTTAAGGCGCGTCAAATGCGCGGCAAATGCCTTAAACGTTCCTGCCGCAGTAAACTGTCGAATATTTACTTCATAAATACTGGCGCTGCTTTTCCACTCCTGTGTATATATAGTTCCGGCCATACATAGAATATTACAAAGCAAAATAAGCCAACTGTGGCAAATAGCTTGCATTCAAAACAAATACTATTATTTTGCCGTGTTAAAATGAGCAGTGCACACCTTTCCCGGAGAATAAGTTTGTTACAGGCCAGTGCCATCAATATGATTGATATGGTGGGCATAGGCCCGTTTGTGGTTATGAGTTTTGTGGTTGAAAAAATGCATGAAGAATATTCATTTCTTTATGCCTGGATTGCCGGCGCTATCCTGTCTTTTATTGACGGCATGGTGTGGAGCGAATTAGGTGCAACCTTTCCTTTAGCCGGTGGCAGCTATAATTTTTTGAAAGCAGGTTTCGGTAAAAAATGGGGCAGGCCGATGAGTTTTTTATTTGTCTGGCAAACCATGATACAGGCGCCGTTGGTTATTGCTTCTGCAGCCATAGGCTTTGCACAATATTTTAATTATCTCGTTCCATTAAGCGGGTTTGAAAGCAAAATTGTAAGTGGCGCTGTAGTGGTGCTTATCGTTTTTTTGTTGTATAGAAAAATTGAAGCTATTGGTAAAATAAGCGTATTGCTTTGGATTGGGGTATTTGTAATAATGGGCTGGATAATTATCGGCGCGTTTATGCATGGCAATGTAGCCATGCCTTTACAGCATTTAAATGATAATATTGAACTCAACAGTGGCTTTGCGGCGGCATTGGGTTTTGCCTGCGTGAAAACGGTGTATAGCTATTTAGGCTATTATAATGTTTGCCATTTGGGTGGCGAGATCATTAATCCTGAAAAAAATATTCCGCGAAGCATGTTCATTTCCATTGCCGTTATTTGTTTTTTGTATTTGATGATGAATGTAAGCGTGGCTTCGGTTTTACCTTTACATACCATTGCGGGAAGCAGCTTCGTGGTGAGTGAATACATTAATGTAATTGCAGGGCCAACTGCCGCCATGATTGCAACGGCCATTATTTTATGGGTGGCATTTGCCTCCGTATTTTCCGCAACACTTGGTTATAGCCGCATACCTTATGCGGCGGCAAAAGACGGTGCATTTTTTTCTGTATTTGCAAAACTGCATCCCACCAAAAACTTCCCTTATATTTCTTTGCTGATATTAGGCGCCGTTGCTTTTGTTTTCAGCTTGCTTTTCAGGCTGGGCGATGTTATTACTGCCATTCTCGCCATGCGCATATTGATACAATTTGTGGGGCAGGCCATTGGCTTGTTGTTATTGCACAAACGCAAAGGGAGCGGCTTTTTTAAATGGAAAATGCCTTTGTTTCCATTGCCTGTGTTGCTGGCTATTGCGATGTGGTTGTTTATTTTTTATTCTACAGAAGTAAAGATGATGCTGATTGCAGGTGTAATTATTTTGGCGGGAATAATCGCTTATGTGATTAAAGCATTTTATCAAAAAGAATTTCCGTTTAAAGATGAAGCTTTGATGAAGGATTGATGAGACTGGTAAACCGCCGCAATAATTCATCACACCAGCCGCTCCAGCACATGCACTACAATAGGGCAAAACTCCGCATTTTTTAAAGTAATGTTTGGCCGCTTTATAAACACGTCTTCATCTGTATAGGGAAAACGTTCACAATCAGAAGGGCGCACTTCGTAAATACTGCAATAGTTATCGGCGCCAAGAAAAGGGCAGGGGGAAGATTTTACCACATAATCGCCATCTTCATCCAGCCTTAAATAGGTATCAATAAAATCGCTTTCCTTTTGCTTTAAATGTTTGCTGATACGTTTAATATCCGGCGTTTTAAAACGGGGCGAATAATGCTTGCAGCAGGCTGCACAATCAAGACAATTAATTTTTTCAAAGGCTTCCTCATTTAATGCAGGCAGGGCTTTCAGCACTTTATTTTTATCAGCGCGCTGCAAGAATTGCTTGTATTTTTTCAGTTGAAGTTTATCTGTTTTAACCTGCATAAAAGCAAAGGTATTGGAAGCTGAAATGTTTTGACAAGCCAATTCCAACGTTTTTAAATAAGCTGCTGTCATTTGGCAGGATTTATATAATACTTTAACAATGAAAACTAAATTGGCTGTTTTTTGTATCACCGCAATTGCCTTTTATGCGTGCTCTAAAAAAGAATCTCTTGGAAAACATGAATATATTGGTTTTTATTACGAACAAACAAAATGCAGCGATCCCTGGGAAACCAGTGGCGACGATAGTGTAACCCTGGAAAATGTAGCCAGTTATTTAAATGCACATGATCTATATATTGCCGGATTGTCGATAGAACAAACCAGTGCCGGCGATGCATCTTGTGCTGCCTGTAGTTGTAAAACGGGAAAAACCATTTATGCAACTACACTAAATAGCGATAACCAAAAAAAATCTTATGAAGATATAGGGTTTAAATACAGGTAAATCTGCTGTTTACATTTTTCCCTGAATTTTTCTAACGCGCCTTTCACAACACATCAGTTATTTTTGCGCTTTTAAATAAACTGCTGCAAAACTGTTTGATGGATGCTTTAAGGGAACAATGGCTTATTTTAATTTCAACCCCCATTTATTTTATTATAATCGGGCTTGAGATTTTGCTTTCCCATCTCAGCCATCGCAAAGCTTATACTTTAAAAGATACGGTTACAAACCTGTATTTAATGCTGGTGAATTCCGGTATTGACCTTGCCTTTCGTATCGTGTATCTTGCCATTCTGCAATATTTTTTTCTGCATGCTGCCATGCAATGGCATAATGCTTTCTTATATTGGCTGGTATTATTGCTGGCAGAAGATTTTTTGTATTACTGGCTGCACCGCTTCGACCATGAAGTCCGCTTTTTCTGGGCAACACATGTTACGCATCACAGTTG
>JAEWBD010000059.1 GCA_023391315.1 Bacteroidota bacterium
GGTATTTGCCCTCGTAATGAGTTTTATTCTTTTCAAAATAGTGGATATCATTAGCCCCATGCGTGTGAGCGAAGAAGATGAAATGCTCGGGCTTGATGTTACCCAGCACGATGAGAGTTTATAAGCAGCAATGTTTCCCGGATACTATACCATTACTGTAGAAAAGCCCCGTTTTTGGGGCTTTTTCTTTTACAAATATTTCCTTCAGTTAAATTTGCTTCATGCAATACACGCTGAAGAAATCGCTGGGCCAGCATTTTTTAAAGGATGATAACATAAGCCGGAATATAGTTACTGCATTAACCAGGCATCAGATAACAAACCTGCTGGAAATAGGGCCCGGTGGTGGTGCGCTTACCAAATTCCTGCTCCAGTTAAATAATATCAATTTTAAAGCAATTGAATTTGATTTTGAAAAAGTAGAATATCTGCTGCATACTTACCCCTCACTAAACGGCAGATTAATTCACGAGGATTTTTTAAAAGCCAGTATGCCTTTTGAAGATGACTTTGCTGTGGTTGGAAACTTTCCTTACAATATTTCATCACAGATACTTTTTAAAATTCTTGAATGGAAAGAACATGTGCCGCTGGTAATAGGTATGTTTCAGAAAGAAGTGGCGCAGCGCATAGCATCAAAGCCAAATACAAAAGTTTATGGCATTCTAAGCGTTTTAATACAGGCATTTTACAACGTTGATTATTTATTTGATGTGCCGCCTGCTGCATTCAATCCGCCGCCAAAAGTTATGAGCGGCGTTATTCAATTAACACTCAAAAAGGAGCCATTAAATGCAAGCAGTAAAGAAAATTTTTTCCTGCTCGTGAAAACAGCATTTAATCAGCGCAGAAAAAAAATGCGCAATGCTGTTCGTAATTTATTTAATGAAGATATTTTGCAGGCCGGAATTTTTGATAAGCGTGCCGAGCAATTGAATATTGAAGAATTTGCCGCACTTACCTTTAAAATGAATAAGTTATAAATTTTTTGGACAAAACATGTCAAATAAAAAAGCAATTATTACCGCCAAGGTTCATGCATATTTACTGGATGAATTAAAAACAAAAGGCTACGAAGTTTTACATATACCGGCAGTAACATACCAGGAACTCGAATCGCTTATTAAAGATGCCACCGGCTTAATTGTTACAACAAGGCTCAAAATTGATAAAGCTATATTAGATAAGGCCGACAATTTAAAATGGATCGGAAGACTGGGCAGCGGCATGGAACTGATTGATGTTGCTTATGCCGAATCAAAAGGAATTGTTTGTGTAAGCAGCCCTGAAGGCAACCGTAATGCCGTTGCCGAACATGCACTTGGCCTGGTGTTGAATTTACTGAATAATATTACAAGCAGCTTTGAAGAAGTAAAGCATGGCGAATGGATACGCGATGCCAACCGGGGAACGGAATTAACGGGTAAAACCATTGGCATAATTGGTTATGGAAATACCGGTGAAGCTTTTGCTAAATTGTTGTCCTCTTTTGACTGTACCGTTTTAGCGCATGATAAATATAAATTTGGCTACGCGAAAGGGTATGTTCGTGAAGCCGAGCCCGAACAGATAGCACGTTATGCGGATGTGGTAAGTCTTCATTTGCCACTTACAAAAGAAACATTTCATTATGCTGACGAAGCATTCTTCAAGTCTTTTGAACGCAAACCCATTTTTCTCTCCTGTTGCCGCGGAAAAGTAACCGATACCAAAGCCTTATTAAATGCACTGAACAGTGGCTTTATTAAAGCTGCAGGCATAGATGTTTTGGAGAATGAAAACCTGGCTTCTTATTCCGATGAGGAAAAAAGCACGCTTCAAAACTTATGCAGCAAAAAGAATGTAATTATTACGCCGCATATTGCGGGCTACAGCCATGAAGCGTTTTTTAAAATGGCAAAAGTTGTATTGGATAAATTAGACGTGCAAAAAGTTTTATAGATTGTTTTAAAAAATAACTCTCAGCTATCGGTCTGACGCTTTTCATGTAGTAAGATTACATGTTTCCGGAAGCGTCTAACCGCTGTTTCTCTTTCAATAATATTTACTTCGCCAGTTTTATCAGCGTATCCGCATCCGTGCCCTGGTCCCAGGTTTTTACCAGGTGATGTTCTTTATTATATAAGGCCATAAACGGCGTGAACTTTACACGGTAATAAGATGGAATGGCATAATTTTCATCCCGGGCAATAATAATATTGGTAAACTGCTGCAGGTTGAATTTCCTGGCAAATTCTTTTACTTCAGGTAAAGGATAATAACTCACCCAAACAAAATAAATATCTTTCATTTCCTTCATCTTTTTGCTGAACTCATCGGCAGTTATCTGGCAATGCCCGCATTCAGGACTGAAGTAAATAATAACAACCGGTTTATCTTTTGGAATAGCCTTATCATTTGTATAAGTGCTGTCAACTTTTAAAACCGTAAATGCAGGTATATGCAAAGAATCTTTTTGATAAGGCGGAATGGTATCTGCCTGCTGCGCATGAACTGAATAAAGGCTAAGGCTGGCGATGAAAAGAACCAATAACTTTTTCATTCTATATCTTTTGAGTTTGGACTTCTGAATATTGAATTAATTTAATTGCTTTAAAAATTGCATGGTATCAATACCATCTGCATAATCTGTGAGCGACGGGGACTGCGCTTTACCAAAAGGAATAAAACCTTTTCCAACTATACATTGAACATCCGCATTTTTTTGCAAACTTTCAGCCAATGTTTTAGGCTCGTTATAAAAGCTGTAATTAACCTGGCTTACCGGTGCAAACACGCTGTCGCCTTCTGTTAATATCAAAGAATCATTCGTCATGTAATATTTGTGATTCATGATAAGCAATGCCAGTTGATAATCGTAATTGTTTTTGTATTTATGAAAATCTGAAAAATGGTTGTATTTTCTTAAGGCATCAAGCAAACCAATAAAGTCATAGCCTTCGGGAACAAAGAGCCTGGTTACATTTCTGCAACCCATACCGTAATAAAGCTGAATATCATCTGCCAGTAAATTTAATTCTTCTTCTGTTTCATCGCCGTTCAAAATAGCAACAGAAGTTCTGTTACGCCGAATAACATTTGGATACTTTGAAAAATAATATTCAAAATAACGGCTGCTGTTATTGCTCCCTGTTGCAATATAGGCATCACAGTTTTTAAGCGTTTCTGCAAAGGTTATATAAGCCGCAGTTTCCTTGTTAAATTCAATAAGCTTTTCGGCAATATGTTTAATTAAAACTTCATCTTTTGAAGAAGGTTTTACAATAGCCCTGTTGCCGCTTATAAATACACATAAAAAATCATGAAAGCCTACCAGCGGTATATTGCCGGCCATAACAATGCCTATATTTTTGGGAATAACAGGGTTATTTTCTAAACCATATTTTTTTAGCCATTCTTCCAGCAAATGGCGTTGCAAAAAATGTTGTTCAATATTCTGCAGCGCCAGGTCAATAAACTCCCTGCTAAACCAGGGGTTCTGCGCATTTGCCCTTTGCTTTACATATTGTAGCGTTTCATTGTCTTCCGAAAAGTATTCACCAAGCCTTACCAGCAAATCAACTCGTTCTTTGATATTCATTATTGATGCTTAATTTTACACGCAAAAGTATTTAACCAGATATAAAATAAAAGTTATGGCTATTAAAATAACAGATGAATGTATAAACTGTGGAGCCTGTGAGCCTGAATGCCCCAATAATGCCATTTATGAAGGCGGCGTAGAATGGGCTTTTGCAGATGGTACAACAGTACGTGGAGAAGTGATAATGATGGATGGAACTGCTGTGGATGCCGAACAGCGCATGGCGCCGCTGGCGGTTGACACATATTATATTTCACCCAATAAATGCACGGAATGCCAGGGTTTTCATGAAGAGCCGCAGTGCGCAGCGGTTTGCCCGGTTGATTGTTGTGTGCCCGATGAAATGTACCAGGAAACAATTGAAGAACTATTGGCGAAAAAAGATAAATTGCATATTTAATTAATTGGTATCATTAAATTCTTAACTTTAAGCGAAGGTTTTATATCCTTATAAAAAATGGCAACGTTTTTGAAAGTTTTGAAGATATACTAACCTGGAAAACACGATTCTAACTGTTGCGAAAAGCAACATTAAAAAGGCGGGTGATATTTCCCGTTGACAAAAGGTGAGGGTAAAAAACGCTCACCTTTTTTATTTTAAACTGATATGGTTTTCGTTTTTTCAAACTGCATACTGTGCAGTTTTGCATAATAGCCGTTTAATGCCAGCAGTTCTTCATGTGTGCCGGTTTCTTTTATTTCTCCTTTATCCAGCACAATAATCTTATCTGCTTTGCGTATGGTTGATAACCGATGCGCAATTACAATGGCTGTTCTGCCGGTTATCAACGTATCAATGGCTTTTTGAATAAGTTGTTCACTTTCCGAATCAATGGAGGAAGTGGCTTCATCTAAAATGAGTACCGCAGGATTGGATAATATTGCCCTGATAAATGATATTAACTGGCGCTGGCCCAGGCTAAGCGTATTGCCACGTTCCATCACATTGTAATCGTAATTGCCGGGCAGTTGCATAATAAAATTATGTACGCCAATCAGCTTTGCAGCTTCAATCACTTCTTCCCGTGATATTTCATTATTATGAAGGGTTATATTGTCCATCACAGATCCGGAGAACAGGAACACATCCTGCAATACAACTGCTATATTCTTTCTTAAAATATCCGCATCATAATGCTCCACGTTTACATCATCCAGTTTTATTATTCCTTTTTTTATCTGGTACAACCTGTTCATTAAACTAATAATGGAAGTTTTGCCACTGCCTGTATGCCCAACAATTGCCACCGTTTCGCCTGCCTTAACCTTAAAGGAAATATCTTTCAAAACATAATTTTCTTCAATGTAGGCAAACCAAACATGATCAAATTCTACATCTCCTTTTAATCGTTCTTTGGGAGCCAAAGCATTTGCTGGCGATGGTGGCAATGTATCCGGGTTATCCATCACTTTAAATACACGTTCTGCAGCAATCACGCCCATTTGTATCACATTAAATTTATCGGCAATTACACGCAGCGGTCTGAATATCTGGTTGAGATAAAGAATAAAAGCAACAAGTTCACCGGCCAGTTCTTTATTTTTTATGGGATTGGAAGCGGCCTGGCCTGCAAGCCACCAAACGAGCAAACCCGTTGATACGGCAAGCACAATTTCAACAACGGGAAAAAAAATTGAATAGGCAAATATGGAACGAATGTTCGAATTGCGATGATGCCGGTTAATTTTTTTAAAGTTTTCAAGTTCCCTGTCTTCGGCCGCAAAAGCCTGCACGATTTGCATGCCCGTAATACGCTCCTGCACAAAAGCATTTAATGCAGCCACAGCGTTACGCACCTGTATAAAACTTTTGTTTACGCTCTCCTTAAAATAATATGTAGCGATAATAAGAAAAGGAAAGGGTATCAAAGCGATTAACGTAAGCTGCCAGTCGGTAACAAACATGGTAACCAGCACAATGATGATAGAAAGCAGGTCGGCAAAAATGGGTACCAGCCCATCAGAAAAAATATCGTTGATGCTTTCAATATCATTAATGGTTCTTGTGGTAAGTGTACCGATGGGTGTTCTGTCGAACTGCCTTAAATTAAGGCCAAGGATTTTTTTATATACAGCGGTACGCATATCTCTCACCACGCTCTGCCCAAGCCATGATGTAATAAAACTGAAATAAAACCTTGCAGTTGTTTCAATAAAAATAAATGCTACCTGGAATATGGTTACGGCAATAATAAACTGCCAGGCAACGCTTAAATCACGGTTAGGAAAAAGCAGCTCTATTATCCAGGGCGTATGAACATTTTTACCGGTGGCCTTATCAACTGTTAACTGAATGAAGAATGGGCGTACGGGTGTAAAAAATGAGAGAACAACAGCCAGCACAATACTTATAATAAAGCGCCAGCGATAAGGTTTTACAAATGCGAAAACACGTCTCAGTACCGAAAAATCAAAATGTTTTTTTTGTTCAGCTCCGCTCATAATGCCCGCCAAAGGTAAAAGGTAAAAATCAAATACTTCAGACGTCTAACCTATTTGCCGCTCAACAAAAACGGTATGCATTTTCTAATGATATTTTTTATTTTGGTACCGGCCCGTGAGCAACACAGAGCTACATCTCCTGCAGTCAATAACGTTTTTTATGCACGGTGTATTGAATTATGAGTGTATCAAATTCAAAAAATATAAAAGCTGGCTGTAACATTTTGAATACAGGTGCGTATAAGGATGGTTTACATTAAACGCATCAAACACATTAAAAACCATACAATGAAAAAATTATTTGCGCTTCTCTCCTTTTTATGCAGCGTTGTTTTATTAAACGCTCAATCTACGGTTATCCGGGATGCCAATGCACAGGCCAGGAAAATAAGCAGCTTTCATGCAATAGAAGTTTCCAACGGCATTGATCTTATTATAAAACAAGGTAATGATGAAGCTGTGGCGGTAAGCGCAGCATCCTCCGAAATAAGAGACCATATAAAAACTGAGGTATCTAATGGAAAACTGAAGATTTATTTTGACAATAAAGGAATGGAAGGCTGGCATGTAAAAAAACAATTAAAAGCCTATGTAAGCTTTAAAAACCTGGATGCCCTGGAAGTAAATTCAGGTGCAGATGTTACTACAGATGGAAATATTAATGTAAATACATTAAATATTAATTTATCATCCGGCGCCGATTTTAAAGGCAGTATTACCGGGGTAAAACTTTCAGTTGATCAAAGCAGCGGCAGCGATATGGATGTAAAAGGTAAAGTAAATGAAGTGAGCATAACCACTACCAGCGGCAGCGATTTTAATGGTTACGACCTTATATCAGAAACCTGTAAAGCTGATGCCAGCAGCGGCAGCGACATTGAAATTACAGTGAATAAAACATTGAATGCTTCCGCCAGCAGTGGCGGTGGCATTAAGTATAAGGGCAATGCTGTAATAAGCAATGTATCAAACAGCAGCGGCGGAAAAATTAAAAAGCAGGGTTGATAAAATAATCATCTGAAGTTTATAATAAAAAACCCGGGAGTACGAACTCCCGGATTTTTTATTATCGAACAAGCATAAGCCAAATGTTATTCATCATCACCCGTATCAAAAGCCAGGTCATTTAAATCTTCTTCGGCTTTATTTCTAAAATTGCGGATTTTATCTTTTACGTTACCGGCCAGGTCAGTAGCTGAATCTGCAATGCGCTGACGAAGTTCGCTGCCGCTTGCAGGAGCAACCATTAAGCCAACTGCCACACCGGCTACAAAACCAGATAAAGTTGCAATTAATAATTTTTGTGCACTCATAGAACATTTTTTTAATGATGATGTAATACGAGGTTTTGCCCAACAACCTTGCCAAAATAATTATTGCTGCATGAAGCGCTTGTTTATCCTGAGATCGCGCAGAATACCCGATTTAGGGTTAAGCGTAATGGTGAAAGATTTATACAGGCCAACGTTTATATCAATGGTCATTTGCCAGCAATGCATATCACGTGTGAGGAAGAAATTGGAGGCCTGTAGTTTGCGGGTAATAATATCAAAATAAAACCCTCCGCCCAACTGCCATTTAGGGGAAAGGCTTATGGTGCCATTTACATTTACGTTAGTAGAAAGATTATTCTTATAATGTATAAGGTCTGACTGCAGCATTCTCGTAAATCCGAGCGAATAAGATAATTGCAACGACCATGGTGTATTAAAATCTACAAATTCAGCGGGATTGCTTCGTATATAATCAAGCTGAGCCTGCTGTTCATCGGGTGTAAGGGTTTCATTGTAATCATCCAACCTTTCTTCATCCGTGCGGTCATCTTTTTTTGATTTACTTTTTAGTGATGTTGACAACGATAAATTACCCTGCTGAAACTGCCCTATCATCCCTTCTTTCCAAAGCAAATGATAGTGATTGGCCGTATCCTGCCTATATGGGTTAATGGTGGCGTTGGCCGTAATATTAATCTTATTAAAAAGATTGGTACCGGCACTTATGCTTATTGGGCTTATGGGCGTTTCTTTATTCGCACTGTCGGGAATAAGGTTATAACCGCTGGTAATGCTCAGGTTATCAAGTATGCGCACCTTTTTCACGCTGTCGGCAGAAGTGGAATCTGTATTTCGCTTTTTCATTTCAAGGAGGTTACTTATACCGAAGGTAATACCGCCAAAACGGCCTTCGCTAAAACCACCCAATACGTTGCCCTGCAGTTGGGAAATACGCCTGATTTGCCTTCCGGTATCAACCTGAACATTTTTATAGTACTGGCTTACAAGGTTGGGTTTATAACTTATACCGATGGAAGGATCGATCTCATGCCGCAGCTTTGAGTTCTTAAAATTATAGGTACCGAAAATGCGGGTGTTCATGCTCATACCAAAACTCATCTCTCTTGCAGCATAAAATCCCCGGTTAATAGTGGTATCAACTTTTTTACTTTTATCGTTCCAGTTATAATCTATTTTTTGCGCATACCAGTTTTCCTGGTAGTTGATGGAAGGCGCCAATACAAGCGGTCCTAAAGCCGGTAATGTAAGCGTGATAGGTATGCGGTGGGTAACACCCCATTGCATGGTATCAAGTATTTTTCTAAAATTCATTGCTGAATCATAGAAAGAAATCACGTTGAGCAAATTACCGGAATAGCCAATACCGAGTTTCTGGTACCATTTCAGAGAACCCACCTGGTCTTTCTTTTGAAAAGGATAAATAGTAGGCGTTGTGAAACTCACCGTTGGCAGGTTCATATTTATAAGACGGCTTACACTGTTTTGCGTTTCATTTAAAGAAACACTCAGGTTATTGCCAAGGCCCCAGGTTTTGCTGTAAGTTATGGATGAAGCAAGGTTATTATTAAAATTTTGCATGGCATTATTGGTCAGGTTTTGATTGTACTGCGTACTGCCTGCCTGCACACTGGCGCTAAAGGTTGTTCCCGGCCTTGCCTTGCTGTCGGACGAATGATTCCACCTTATCTGGTAAGTATTGCTGGTGTAAAATTCTTCTTTGGATAAAGAATACAAATCGTTATTTAATCTTTTTGTATGTATAGCGCTGAGCGCAAATGTGCCGCGGTATTTATAGCGCTTGTAATAATTGGTAGTGGCATCGGCCTGCCATCCGCCATAAGAATATAAATTTCCCTGTATGCGCGAATCCCAGTTATCATTAATTACTTTATAATAGCCCAGGCCTTCAAGCCCCAAACCAAATACATCGCTTGTGGTAAACTGTGGTGGCAGCAACCCGGAATGGCGGCCGCGCTGTAATGGATAAATGCCAAAAGGTATGGCAATAGGCATAGGCACACCTTCAAATTCAGGAAAAGCCGGGCCTGATACCGCTATTTTATCATTAACGATTTTAATTTTCCTCGCCCGTATATCAAAGTGCGGCGTATCAAGGTTACAGGTTGTAAACCTTCCACGATAGGCGTATTCCACATCTTTTTCAACTTTCTTAACGCGCTGGGCGTTTACAAACATTTCGCCGGCCTTGTAATACGTATTTTTAGTAAGGCCTTTTTGTGTTTTCAGGTTAAAAAAAACGGTATCCATTATAGATGTCTGGTCGCCCTGCACAAAGGTGGGCAGGTTAAGAGCCCCTTTGGAAGTATCAGTGCCGCCATATGCTTTTATAAGGTTTTTATTCTGATCATATTCAATGGTATTGGCGTCAAGCTTCATATCCGTATAAGTGGTATTGGCCTTTCCATACAGCAAAAACTGTTTGGTAGGTATGTGTAAAACAGCGCTGTCTTCTGCCGTATAACTAATTGGTGCATCGAGTGAATCTTTGGAAAACAAGGTAGTATCAACCACAATCCTGCGGGCAGAATCGGAAAGCGAGTCTGTTTCAACAAAAGAAATCGAATCAGAAATTACCGGCTTTTTTATAGCTTTCTTTGCAGGAAGTGTATCAACTGCGCCGGATATACC
>JAEWBD010000060.1 GCA_023391315.1 Bacteroidota bacterium
TTTTGCTGCATCCTGTGCGGCCATTTGTGCTGCATAAGGCGTATTCTTTTTAGAACCGCGGAAACCCATTTTACCGGCAGATGACCAGCTTATAACCTGGCCCTGCTTATTGGTTAAAGACACAATAAGATTATTAAAAGTAGCATTGATGTGAGCATCGCCGTAAGCATCTACTTTTACTATTCTCTTTTTTGCTGCGGCTTTTCCGCCTGCCTGTGATTTTGCTGCTTTTGCCATTTTTTATTTATCTAATAGGTAATCAACCGGAAAACTCCGGCCGCTTATTTAATTAATTATTTCTTAGGTGCCTTCTTTTTACCGGCAACTGTTTTACGCTTGCCTTTTCTGGTACGGCTGTTTGTGCGGGTGCGCTGGCCGCGAACCGGCAATCCTTTACGATGACGAAGGCCACGGTAGCAGGCAATATCCAAAAGACGCTTAATGTTCATTTGAACTTCGCTGCGCAATGCACCTTCTACTTTTACCTCGTTGGTTATGATGGAACGGATTTGGTTAAGATCGTCATCATCCCAGTCATTTACTTTCTTATCGTAATTAATATTTGCTTTATCCAAAATGTGGCGGGCTGTGGAACGGCCAATACCGTATATGTAGGTTAAGCCTATTTCGCCCCTTTTATTTTTTGGTAAATCAACTCCGGCAATACGAGCCATAATTTCTGTTTATATTTTTGTTATCTGTTTATAGTTTAGCTGAGCATTAGCCTTTGGCGTTATAACCTGTGGCCCTTAGGGTAAGCTCCAGCATATTATCCCTGCCTTTGCTTATAGCGGGGATTTTTTTTGTTGATTACATACAGTTTGCCTTTTCTTTTTACGATTTTGCAATCTGCACTGCGTTTTTTTATTGAAGCTCTTACTTTCATATATTTTAGCTTTCAGCCGTCAGCATTCAGCTGTCAGCTCGTTTATAACTTATTTATACCTAAGAATAATTCTTCCTCTTGAAAGATCGTAAGGACTCATTTCTACCTTCACTTTATCGCCGGGCAGAATCCTTATGTAATGCATGCGCATTTTTCCCGAAATTGTGGCCAGAATTTCGTGGCCATTTTCCAATTTAACTCTGAACATAGCGTTACTTAATGCTTCTATAATAGCGCCGTCTTGTTGAATTAATGATTGTTTGGACATAAATTTGGGAGCGCAAAGATATAGGAATACAATTAATTGAGAAAATTTTTGCAAATTTTCAAACCTAAAAGACTAGTTAAATCATTACTATTTGCGGTATTAAGGCAAAATAACAGCAAAATATACAATCTGCAGCAGCTTATAAGCTTAACGGAAGTACAATTTCCCACTGGTTGGGATTGCTTCTTTCCAAACCGGTGTTAAGAAGCCTGCTGTAGCGCAGCCCGAAACTTACAAACTGCTGGTTCCACCATTTAGTATCGAAGAAAATTTCAGCGCCGGTGGAAGCAAAATTAAAATGGTTGCCCGTTCTTAAACTTTTGGTTTGTGTGAAATCGTAAAAGAGGTTGCCGCGAATTCTTAAGCAGTAAGCAATGTTCCCAAAACCCCAATCGGGATATGCCAGCGGGAAATAATAATTAAAACCGGCTTTATACATTCTTGGATAATCCGGCACAGAATAACCTCTTGAAAAAGGGAAATTGTTATCATAATAGTATTTGCCCGAAGTATCCCGCTGCTGGTAAGCCAGGTTAACAACTATACTATGGTTTTTACCCAGCCCCGGGAAATACAGATAGCTGCTTGCCAGCAATTGATTTGCCGTACTGCCGGTTCTGAATTGTAAGGTTATTGATTGCCCAAACCGGGGATTAATATGCTGAACCGCCTGTTGTATATACTGGCTATAATATAACCGAAGCTGCGTATAGCCAAAGCCTGCATGCTTAAAATAATTTTTTGCAAAGCCGGTCCATTGCGTGCTCACATAATTATAGCCCGCCGATGTGGTTAAATTGCGGTACATTTTTCCGCCGGTTAAATTGAGCGGTAATTGCAGCCCGCCGCTTAATTTGGTTTCATTCCAATGAAGTGTGGTATCGGCATTTAACCGGGCCGTCCTGTTCCATGTTTGATTTACATTAATAAAAGGCTGCAAATACCAGCCGCCGTAAATACCGGTATAGCCCACCCGGCTGAACTGTTCATCGCGGTTATAGGTATAATATAACTGGCTTTGAACCGTGTTTAAAACATTCTGCCCATATAATATAAAAGAATAATCGGGATCGCTGATATATGGGTTATAACTATGGAAATTAAAAAAGCCCGAGGTTTTGGAGTAAGGTTTCGAAGTGAAATCCCTTTCTCCAATATTATTCAATAATTGATTGGATGGCTGTTGAAACGGATGGGATACGTATAAATTTTTTAAAGTATCATTTTCATTTACGGTTTGCCACAGGGGCGTTGCTTCGGCCAGCCTGTAGCCGTCTGCCGTGAATGCAGCTGTAATGATTTTATTATGCAGCAGGCCTGCCTGGTACAAACCTGTGGCCGCAGAAGCTATGCGGTAATTTTTATGTGCTGAACCGATGTATGCCCAAATTTCATCCCGGCCGTTATTGGAACAGCTATATAATAAGGTATCGCCCTGTACAACAGGAAATCCAATAATCCTGTTGTTGTAAGGTAAGATCACTTCCCGGTCTTTACCAGTAACGGCCTGCTTTAAGATACCCATCTTACCATCAGCCTTCCTGTTGCATACATATATGTATTGGTCATCGGATGAAAATTTAGGATAAGAAAAAACATTGCCCTGCTCATTCATGATAGTTCGCTTAATATTCCCGCTTATATCAAGCAGCACGAGTTTTGAACTTCCATCTGTTGCCTGTTCAACGGTAATGACCATGTTCCCGTTATGCGAGATATCCGGGGAAAAATATCTTGAGTGTGCGGTGAGTTTCCGTTCTTTTTTGGTATTGATATCAATCAATCTTATTTCGCTGTATTCCCGGTTGCCCCGGCGGGCATCGGGTTTAAAAGATGCGTAAGCAATTATACCATTATTATAACTGAAGTAATCATTGGTAGTAATAGCTTCTACGGCAATTTTCTCCGTAATGCCATCAGCCCGCCTTATTATCAACTGCGGAATGCGGTTATAGCTTTTTTGTAATGTAATAACCGACCCGTCCTTTGTTATATAGGGATATTGGTTATCGGTTACATTATGTTTTTCAGTTGAATCAATAAACGTAAGATTGGAATAAGATTGCCCTTTCCATTGCTCTTTATAATAATTAAATGCCTGCTGTACAAAATCATTAAAACCTATACCTGCATGTTGCTTCACTGCATGCTGCAAAGGATAAAAAAGACTGTTGAAAGAAGCTGCATCATGCGTTACATCTTTCCAGAAATTATCGCCATATTTTTCCCTTCCGTACGCCACCAGCATATACCCCAGCGGGTAATGATCCGGCACAAAATTGCGATAAGAGCCATTGCGCAATTTCATGTAGCTGTACTGTTTGTTTTCCAGGTACAGGCTTTTGTAACCGTTTAAGAATAAGGGAAGCCTGCCACGGCCCTGATAACTTAGCAAGGTTTCATTATATACGGCATCGCCTTCAAAAAACCAGTCGGGCACGGCAGCAGCATTTGCCAGGGCCTGCCCGTTTTGCCCGAATAAAATATGCATTGCATGCGAAAGGCCAACATTAAAATTGTTGTATTGTTCCACATGCCTGTATTCATGTATGCTTAAAAGATCGCTCCAGTTTACAGCGCTTAATTCAAAGGCATTTTGTTCAGGCGTAAGAAAGAATTCGCTGCGCCGGGGGCCTAATGCAACAAAACCGTTTGAGAAAACGGTTTGATTATGCAATACGACACTTGTCTTCCGGCTGAGATTGCCGATCGTGCCGGCAAAATGCAACTGTTCATTTGAGATCACAGCCGCAATGCGTTTGGCAATACTATCCCAGCCGTCAGGAAAAATAATTCTTACGGTATCATTATTAATCTGCCTCCATTTTACTGAAGCGGGTTCGCCGCCAAACTCCTGGGCATGGGCAAATGAAAATATCAATAGCAGTAAAATGAATAGTGTATAGCGCATGATAAAACAAAAATAACCCGCTATACACTATTAATTTAAGCGTAATTTACAGGAACCATCAGCTCAGAAGAAAAAGCTGTGCATAATGTTCATTGAGAAAAGTATCCTGCCTGGCAAGTTTTTTCTCTTCATAAGATTTTCCGGTAACCGGCTTGCTCGATTGTTGATTAGGCGATTTCAGATTTGAATACATTTGGCTTTTCAGATTTACGTTAAATGGATTTTTGCTGGTGTTTTTGTTTAAGTTAAGTTGCATAAAAAAACAATTTTAAGATTAACAAAGAGGTTTTATATAGTCGCTTTTTTCGTAAAAACGGGAACAAGATGCAAATAATTCTGCAAACGAAAAACGGGGAAAATACCCCTTCTTTACAGAAAATGCCTGTTTGCATGAGCTTTAATGGTAATATTTCTATTTTTACGGCAATGAAGAAGGAGATTTCTTGTGATTGATATAATTAATTTATTACCTGACAATATTGCTAATCAAATTGCTGCGGGTGAAGTAATTCAGCGCCCGGCAAGTGCAGTAAAGGAACTGCTGGAAAATGCGGTGGATGCCGGCGCAACTTCCATAGAAATGCATTTAACTGATGCCGGTAAAACACTGATACAGGTTATTGATAACGGAAAGGGCATGAGCGAAACCGATGCCCGCATGTGTTTTGAACGCCATGCTACCAGTAAAATAAAAAATATTGATGACCTTTTTCATATCCGCACCATGGGTTTCAGGGGTGAAGCCCTGGCTTCCATTGCAGCGGTGGCGCAGGTGGAAATAAAAACGAGAAGGGCAGAAGATGAGTTGGGAACTTTTATTGAGATTGATAATAGTGTAGTAAGAAAGCAGGAAGCCTGCGCCTGTGCAGTGGGTACCAATATTTGCATGAAGAACCTTTTCTTCAGTGTGCCGGCAAGGCGCAATTTTTTAAAAAGCAATGCCTCGGAAATGCGCCATATAGTGGATGAATTTATTCATGTGGCGCTTGCATTTCCCAACATATTTTTTTCGCTTACCAGCAATGGCCAGCAGGTTTTTCACCTGGAAGCCGGCAATTATAAACAACGTTTTTTGCAGTTGCTCGGCCATCAATATTCCACCAAACTGGTTGCTGTAAAAGAAACTACTGATTATTTAAATATTAATGGTTTTGTTGGCAAGCCTGAAGCTGCAAAAAAAACCAGGGGCGATCAGTATTTCTTTGTGAATAGCCGCTTTATTAAAAGCGCTTATTTAAATCATGCAGTAATAACCGCATTTGATGCGTTGCTTCCAAAAGACAGTTTCCCGGTGTATGCTTTATATATAGACCTTGATCCTTCACAGGTTGATATAAACGTGCATCCCACCAAGCAGGAAATAAAATTTGAAGATGAAAAAATAGTATATGCTTTTGTGCAGGCCGCTATAAAACATGCGCTGGCACAATTCAGCATTTCGCCTTCTCTCGATTTTAGTTTGAATGCAGACATTATGCAGGCGGAAGCCATTACACAGCCTTTCACGCAGGAGAAACAGCAAACGGTTACAGCATCCGAACTATATAGAAAATTTTCCCAGAAAAACCAGGCCCATTTAATAGAACCGGGCGAAAAAAATGCTTTGAAGCATTGGCAGGATTTTTATAGGGAAAGCAATTTTACGCAGGAGCAATCGCCTGCTGCTGTTACGTTAGATTTAAACAGCGCTGAATTGCCAGTTGTAAACAGCCAGTTGCTTAATACTTATATTGTAGGCTCTTTAAAAGATGGCTTTATGCTCATTCATCAGCAGCATGCCCATGAAAGAATTTTATTTGAACGATATGCAGCCATCATACAAAGCAGGCAGCCCGTTACCCAGCAAACACTATTTCCGGTTACACTTGAATTATCGCCGCAGGATGCCGCTTTGCTAACGGAATTATTAAATGATCTTGAATTATTAGGTTATAAAATTGAAGCGTTTGGGAAGAACAGTTTTATTATCCGGGGCACGCCTGCCGATATTTTACATGGCAATGAAAAACATTCGGTTGAACTGCTGCTTGAACAATTTAAACACTTCAGCAGTGAATTAAAATTCAGCAGGCGCGAGAAGCTGATTCATTGTATGGCAAGGCAACAGGCAATAAAAGCAGGAAGGGCGCTAAGCATTAAAGAAATGGAAATCCTTGTTGAAGAACTGTTTAAATGCAACACGCCTTCAGTTACGCCAAACGGCAATCCTGTTTTTGCAGAGTTTACTGATGAACAATTGCTGAAGATGTTTGGCAGATAAAAATTATTTCTGGGTTATAATGTATCCGGCGTAAATTTTTTATTGCGTGTAAAATATTTGCTTAGTTTAGCACGCGTTTTTAATTCTCAATTAATATTCTGCAAACAGTAAACAATGAAACCATGAAGACTAATGCTATTGTATTTTTTCCTATGATCTATGTTTACATTTTAACTTAACAGCTTTTAGCAGTAAATATTAAACACCAATAAACTTCCTGATAATTTTTTAATCATCCATTCATTTTAAATCACACACCATGAAACTAAACATGTTTCTTTCTGCGGCCGCTTTAAGCCTGCTGCTATTTTCGTGCAAAAAAGACAGCCAGACATCCGGTTCCGCCGGCGACATTCCTGAAGAAGTGCTGAGCCAGATAAGGGCCCAGGGTTTTAGCTCCGATAATGTTATTAAAAGCGATGGCGGTTATATTGTTGAAAATGATATTTTTCTTTCCAGCGAACAATTAACTGCAACACCAAACATTGGCCCCGATATCCGTGTGGGCGAAGAAGAACAATACCGCACCACCAACTTAATCAAGAAGCTTCCGCGAACTATTAAAGTTTCTATGAATTATCCTAACAACGTAGCGCTTTTTACAGCGGCTACAGATTCTGCTATCGCCAGGTATAATGCCTTAAACCTGCGCATAAAATTTCAGCGGGTTAGCGGCGTTGGTGATATAGATATTATTGGCAAAGACCTTGGCGGCGGCGGTGTATTAGGCCAGTCATCAGGCTTTCCTAACAAAGCCGGTAATCCTGCTTCACCTATTACTTTAAATTCACGCCAGGGCACCTTCACAGACAATACTGATGTGCAGTGGCTTGCTACTGTAATAGCGCATGAAATGGGCCATACAATTGGCTTCAGGCATACCGATTACAAGAACCGCAGGTATAGCTGCGGCCTCACTTTCCCCTGGAATGAAGGCGCAGCAGGCGTTGGCGCTGTTTATATTCCCGGCACAGAAAAAACACCCAAAGACCCCGGAAGCTGGATGCTTGCCTGTACAGATGGTACCAACAGGCCATTTAATCCTAATGATGTAATTGCATTAAATTATCTCTATAAATAAGAAGATAAAAAGCATTCATATTTTAACCACTGCTGAAAAATGCAGTGGTTTTTTTATTATTAAACTATCATAAAAAGTAAAGAATTTATTGACCAAAGGATGTACAGATTTTTGGATGATGCGCTGATGAATTTTTACCTGTACATCTCTGGCTAAAACAAAAAATCTATCCGGAACAGTACTTAAATTTTTAACCAACTCAACCAGTACCTTAATCTATTACAATCTTCGTTTTAAAAACTGAGTGATGCTTATCATCATAAATAACGGCCAGGTAAATTCCTTTTGCAAGATTGGAAGTAATTACACGTTGGCGCTGCTGTGTTATTTGCTGCTGTACTAATTCTCTGCCCACTACATCGTACAATACAATTGTATAGGAAGAAATATTTTGAGATAAGATATAAAAGCCCTGCCTTGCTGCTGCAGGATTTGGATATATAATGTATGGTGCATTCTTTAAAAAATTAACCGAAGCTTCATTGCTTGTAACCGTACTGCCGTTATCAAGCGTTATAACAGCCCTGTAAAAATTTATTCCCTGATGCATTGGCGAAATATAATTTACAGTAAGCGTGTTGATAGGTTCAATCGTTTTTAAATCTGTCCAAACGCCTGCCATGCGTTGCTGGAAAACGGCTTTTTTTATATTGAATGTGGTGCCTAAATATAATTTCAGGGAAGCATTCCCGCCGTCGGGGTCGGCGAGAAAATTACTTATATAACAGCCAACGCCCTGTGCGGAATAATCAAACGTATAGCTTTTAATACCGGTATGGTTATTTAAAACAGGCGCCACTGCAATAAATTTGGAAGGCGCATTTTTTACCATATAAAAAGTATCGCTTGTGGTTGCTATTGGTTGCAGGTATTTATCACCGAGGCTGAATATTGTATATGCATGTATGCCCTTTTGTTTATCCCAGGAAATCAATGCTGAATCACCGCAACTGAAGCCTACAACGGGAAAGGGTTGTGTGCTTATATCAAACGCATCGCTGTAAAATATTTTATTGCTGATGGTCATGCGCGCCAGTGCAATAACGTTTGTGTCCGGCGCCGTCCATTCAAAATATTTTTTTGAAAGATTGATATTGCTGCTGATGGTGTGCCATGAATTTCCCTCATCAATACTGTATTCAAGCTTACCTTTTGCTGATATGAATGTTGCATCCCACCTGAAAATATTTTTACCGGCAGGCATAAAATGACTGTTGCCGGCAGGCGAAATGAAAGTGAAATTATTTTCAGGATAAAAAGTATAAACAATGTAGAATAATTGCGGGCCGGCAGTAACATCGTAGCCTTTTACATGAATGCTATAATCACCTTCAGCCGGTTTGGAAACAGTTATTTGCTCCACGTTATTCAAACTGTCCCTGCCTCTTACGGCGTTGCTTAATAA
>JAEWBD010000171.1 GCA_023391315.1 Bacteroidota bacterium
ATGCGGCACACATAAAAGGCTCTGTTGAAGGAATTGCCGGCAACGATTCCATAAATCTCAATCTCCTGGAAGATGATGACGTTAACCTGTTAATCTGACATTGCTTTTTAAAAACATTAACTTAAAGATTATATGTGGTTGGCATGATATTTCTGAAGGTGTCAAGAACAAAAACAAATTGAAAACGAAAACATTATTTATGAAAAAGACATTAGCAGTATTAACCATTTTATCGCTGCTTTGTACCCAGAAAATTAATGCCCAGCTCGAAAAAGGAAATGTTTTAGTGGGCACAGATTTAGCGAAATTTAATCTTGGCCTTAATAAAAATTCAGGCTACGATATAAACCTGTCACCAAAAGCCGCATGGTTTATAAACGATAATATTGCTTTGGGCGGTTACGCAACACTTGGCGTAAGCAAACAAAATGATGCTTCAGCTACCGTTACCACTTACGGCGTAGGGCCTATGGGCAGGTATTATATAAACAAGCCAAATTTGAACCTTCTGAAACATGGCCGCTGGTTCGGCGAAGCCAATGTGGGTATTGAAGGGCGAAATGTATCAAAAGGTGGTGGAAACACGAATGGCTTAGGTTTAGGATTTGGTCCCGGTTATGCCTATTTTATTACTCCGAATATTGGGCTGGAAACACTGTTAAAATATAATGGCTTAGTTGGATTCGGTAACCAGACATACCAAAACAATTTAAGTCTCAACTTTGGCTTCCAGATTTATTTGCCGGGAAAAGGCACCGTAAACAAGGTTAAATCACAGGAAGGCATGTAGTCTTTCCTCAATCAAATTAAAAATCCCGTTACCAGCGGGATTTTTTTATTGCTGTATATCAGAATACGATTCATCCCGCCAACAGTAAACATTTTTGTTGGCTTATATTTGCCGGCCGGTTTAGTAACCGCAATAACAAAAATCATAAATTCAGAATCATACATTACAATGAGTGCGCAATTGTCTGAGCAGGAAATTATCCGCAGAAATAAATTAGAAAAACTTGAAGCGTTAGGCGTTAATCCTTACCCTGCACCGCTTTATCCCGTAACGCATTATTCGGCTGATATAAAAAATACTTTTTCAGAAGAAACAAAAGACCAGTTTGCAGATGTATGCGTAGCAGGCAGAATAATGAGTATCAATGATAAAGGCAAAGTATTTTTTATTAAAATACAAGACAGCAAAGGCATTATTCAATTATATGTGCGTAAAGACGACGTATGCCCCGGCGAAGACAAAACATTGTTTGATGAAGTAATAAAACATTTAATTGATTTAGGCGATATCATTGGTGTTACGGGTTTTGTTTTTGTAACACGTACCGGCGAAATTTCCGTTCATGCCAAAAGCTTTACACTGCTTTCCAAATCGCTGAAGCCATTACCGGTTGTAAAGCGCGACGATGAAGGCAATGTATATGATGAAGTAACAGATCCTGAATTTCGCTATCGCCAGCGTTATGCGCACCTTATTGTTCAGCCTGAAATAAAAGACACCTTTGTAAAACGCACCAAACTCATTAATACTATCCGCCATTTTTTAAATGAACGCGGCGCTTTTGAAGTGGAAACGCCGGTATTGCAACCTATTCCCGGCGGCGCTGCGGCCAGGCCGTTTGTTACGCATCATAACGCGCTGGATATTCCTTTATATATGCGCATTGCCAATGAATTATATTTAAAAAGACTGATCGTTGGCGGTTTCGACTGGGTGTATGAATTCAGCCGCGATTTCAGAAATGAAGGTATGGATAGAACGCATAACCCGGAATTCACCATTCTTGAATGGTACACAGCTTACAAAGATTATTTCTGGATGATGGAAACAACCGAGCAGTTGTTTGAACAAATTGCCCTGGCATTGCATGGCACGACCGAAGTACAGGTTGGCGATAACATCATCAACTTTAAAGCGCCTTTTAAACGCATAAGCATTTATGATGCCATTAAAGAATACACGGGCTTTGATGTAAGTGAAATGAATGAGGAACAGTTGTATGAAGTGTGCAAGCAACTGCATCTTGAAGTTGATAAAAGCATGGGTAAAGGCAAACTGATTGATACGATTTTTGGCGAGAAAGCAGAAGCTAATTTTATTCAGCCCACGTTTATTATTGATTATCCTGTTGAAATGAGCCCGCTTACCAAAAAACACCGCAGTAAGCCCGGTTTGGTTGAAAGATTTGAACTGATGATTAATGGTAAAGAACTGGCCAATGCTTATACAGAATTAAATGATCCTGTTGATCAGCGTGAACGTTTTGAAGAGCAAAGCCGTTTAATGGAACGCGGCGATGATGAAGCCATGTATATTGATGAAGATTTTTTACGTGCGCTGGAATATGGCATGCCGCCCACAAGTGGTATTGGCATTGGCATTGATCGTTTGTGTATGCTGATGACAAATCAACCCTCTATACAGGATGTTTTATTCTTTCCTCAAATGCGGCCTGAAAGGCAAACCGAGTAAACGCCCAGCGCAGGAACAACGGTGATAAGATATATTCTGTGTACAAATGCGGCCTGGACGCAAGCCGAAAAGAATAGCCCGGCATTCATCAATATTTCTTTAAAAAATTTTGTTCAGGTTCATTTAAACCTGAACGAAATTCCAATGCCAAAAAAACTATTATCTGCATGTTTGGAAACGCCGGAACCTGCGTATGCATCCAGCTTTACATCGTTGCTTATATAATAACATAAGCCGCCATCAATGCTGTGTTTTGCCGGTTCATTTTTTTTTAAAGCGCCAAATGTTTCTATATAACCTGAAAATTTTTTGCCCATATCAAACCCAAAAGATAGAGTATATATCCATTCAGGCGTTGTTGAAAAACCATCCCACGCTGCACCCAAGTTATAGCCGACATCCATAGTGTTGGTAATATCATTATCCATCACAAGTACAAAAGATGGTGCAATATATTGCGCTTTAAATTCTTGTGTTGCAAGAAAAGGCAAGGCTATGTGCGTTATGAACGAAGTCCTGGGAATGATATTTTTCCCTTCAAAAAGCGCCGTCTTAAAACCAATTTGTAAAGGTTCAGAACCTGTGGTGGTTTTAGGTTGCGGTATCAGTTGGTTATATTCCTTAATAAAATTTCCTTCAAGCCTTAATTCAAAATTTTTGGTTAAGCCATATTTAAGCAAGCCAGTTGGATGAACAACTGTGTACTCATTATTATGTATTGATATCTTTCCAAAACCAAATTCTCCCTGGAAAAAATTTTCGGGAACAAGTGTTGCCGTTTCTGTCTGATCAGGCCTGTCGGTAGCAATTCTTTCCTGGGAAAAAGTATCGGTGTTGCTGAGCAGGAATATAAGTATACCCGGATAAATATATTTAGACATGTATTTTAAATAAATTTAGACAAATCTAAAAATATTTTAAATACAATCTAATTATAATTTTTTATTCTGCCCAACTCATAATATAACCCGGGTTCTCAATTTCAAGCGCAGCCTGCGTAAGCATTAAAGGCCTGAATGTATCAACCATTACTGCCAGTTCTTTTGTTTCCTTTGCGCCAATACTTTTTTCAACAGCGCCGGGATGTGGCCCGTGCGGAATACCCGCCGGATGCAAGGTTATCATGCCCCGTGTAACATTTTTGCGGCTCATAAAATCACCGGCCACGTAATAAATCACTTCATCGCTGTCAATATTGCTGTGGTTATAAGGCGCAGGAATACTTTGCGGATGATAATCAAATAAACGCGGTACAAAACTGCACAGTACAAAAGCATTTGTTTCAAAGGTTTCATGTACGGGCGGTGGCTGGTGCACACGGCCGGTTATAGGTTCAAAATCGTGTATGGAAAAAATAAATGGATAACAGCAGCCGTCCCATCCCACCACATCAAAAGGATGGTGACCATAATGAATGCCGTATAACTGGTTTTGTTTTTTTGTTTTAATAATAAAATCACCGGGTTCATCGAATGTTTTTAAATTTTGCGGCGGGCGTATATCTCGTTCACAGTAGGGCGAATGTTCCATCAACTGGCCATATTTGCTTAAATACTTTTTTGGAAACCGTATGGGATGATGCGATTCAACAATAAATAACCTGTTATTTTCATCTGTAAATTGTATCTGATAAATAGTTCCTCTTGGCAAAACAATATAATCACCATAACTAAAGGGCAATTCTCCGTATTGCGTAAAAACAGAACCGCTGCCCTCGTGCACAAAAATCACTTCGTCTGCATCGGCATTTTTATAAAAATAATTTTCTGTTCCGCCTTTTGGTGCAGCCAAAGTGATGGTGCAATCGCCATTGGTTAAAACAGGCATGCGGCTTTTAAGAAAATCATTTTGGGGTTTGATATTAAAGCCCTCAAAACTGCGGTGCTTCAACATTTTTTCTTCAGCAATTTCTGGCGTTACATCAATGGCTTCATCGGTTTGAATAATGCGCGTTGGCGGATGCACATGATACAGTAAAGCATAATCATTACTAAAACCTTCCGTGCTGAACAATTGTTCTGAATATAAACCGCCATCGGGTTTACGGAATTGTGTATGGCGCTTATGCGGAATATTTCCGAGCGTATAATAATAAGGCATAAAAAATTTTTAAAAATTACAAATAAGATGAATCATCAATAAAGAAGACAGCTTACAGAGAGGATAATTCAAGTGAAGCAAGCAGGAAAAAATATTTCCACCTGCGTTTATCAATCCAGTATATAAAATTTCTAAAGAATGGCATGCATCATTTCTGACAACAAATGTAATATAAATAAGCAGGCTGTTTCCAATTCCTGATTAGTTATAATTGGTTCACTTGTTCACAAGTTCAAGCATATATCCCTTTCTACCTTTCAAAACAATCAACAATTCAAACAATCAACTTCTCTTTATAAATTTGAGTATAAATTATTGCTTATGCCAGCCACTGATAAACGTATTGATGCCTACATTGAAAAGAAAGCAACCTTTGCAAAGCCCATTTTAAATCAATTAAGAAAAATAGTTCATAAGGCTTGTCCTGATGTTGAAGAAACCATAAAATGGAGTATGCCTTTTTTTGATTATAAAGGCAGCACATTATGTGCTATGGCGGCCTTTAAAGAACATTGTTCATTCATGTTCTGGAAAGCTAAATTGCTGAAAGATCCAGAAGGCATTTTGCAGGTTTCGGAAAGGGATGGCATGGGCAATTTCGGCAGGATAACATCAGTAAAAGAAATTCCTTCTGAAAAAATATTGACAGCTTATATAAAAGAAGCGATGAAGCTGAATGAAGAGAATATTAAAATAATTAAACCAAAGAAACCGGCGCCTGTTAACCTGGAAATACCTGTTGATTTTATTGCCACTTTACAAAAGAATAAACAGGCGCAAACTGTGTTTGATAATTTTCCGCCGGGCAAAAGAAAAGATTATATTCTCTGGATAACCGAAGCCAAAACGGAACCTACAAAACTCAAGCGCATAGAAATGGCTGTTGAATGGATTGCTGAAGGCAAAAGCCGCAACTGGAAATACGAGAAATAAGTGAAGAGGCCTTTCAACTTGCAATCAATCAACAATTCAACTTATCAGCTTTTATCAGTTGCACCCTGATTCCAAATTCCAAGCTTACTGCTGCGCCCAGTAATCAACCACGGTTACTTTATCCAATATGGGTGAGAGTATTTTGGTAAACGCAACATGCGCTGGATGCACAAGATAAGCATCGCGGTCATGCTCGCTGCTAAAACTCAGCACAAAGCAGTGCGTTAAACCCTGGTTTAATTTTTCAGGACTATTATTGGTTCCCCATTCAAAGGCTTTTATCTGGCTGATTTCGCCGGGTAATGCAGAAAAAGCTTTTACTGTTTTATCAATGGTTGCTGAATCAGCGCCAGCTTTCCATCCAAATAAAACAACATGCCTTAGCATTTTTGTTGATGATTGTGCCATAGAAAAAGTTGAAAATAAAGCCACGCAAACTACAAGCAATGTAATTTTTTTCATGATATGTTGATTAAAATGATAACAATGTTAAATGAAATTTTTTTGATCGGTATTTCTTTCTAAACCATAATGTACAAAACAAATATTGCAAATAATATCCAATGCATCATATTCAATATTTTTGATGCACACATTTTATCCCGCTAAATCAGTATTATGAAAAAGTTCATCGTTATTATTTTATTGTTTATATGCAGTAACCTGCCGGCGCAAACGATCGATTCAACATGGTTTGTTACGCATTATACCAAGAAGGAAATCTATATACCAATGCGTGACGGCGTTAAGCTGTTCACTTCCCTTTATATCCCGAATGACAGTGCTGAGAAACACCCGATACTATTAACCCGCACACCCTATTCATGTGCGCCTTATGGCGAGAATAATTATAAAAAATACTGGCTGAGCTATTTCACGCAATACATACATGAAGGCTACATATTTGTAATGCAGGATGTGCGTGGCCGCTGGATGAGCGAAGGCGATTTTGCCAATGTTCGTCCCTTTAATGCCAACAAAAAAGGCAAAGAAACTGATGAAGCCAGCGATACTTATGATGCTATTGACTGGATGATAAAAAATATTCCGGGCAACAATGGCAATGTTGGTGTAATGGGCATTTCTTATCCGGGTTTTTATTCAACAGAAGCGGCTTTAAGCGGTCATCCTGCATTAAAAGCAGTGAGCCCGCAGGCGCCCGTTACAGATTGGTTTGCAGGCGATGACTTTCATCACAACGGCGCATTCTTTGCCATGGATGCCTATGAGTTTTATATCGGCAGAGGTTTTGGCAAGCCAAGGCCAAAACCAACAACGGCTGGGCCAGAGGCAAAGCAGTTTTTCACTAACAATAAGTATGATTATTATTTAAAGACAGGCGCCTTACCTAACTTAACTGCCGTTGCAAAAGCAGACAGTGTTTGGTTTTGGGATACTTTAATGAGCCATCCAACGTATGATGCGTTCTGGAAAGCCCGCAATGCAAGGGTTGGCTGTTACAATGTAAAACCTGCTGTAATGGTAGTGGGCGGTTTGTTTGATGCGGAAGATTGTTTTGGTGCATGGCAAACTTTTAAAGCCATAGAAAAACAAAGCCCCGCAACCAATCTAAGAATTGTGGAAGGCCCTTGGTATCACGGCCAGTGGGCAAGTAAAAAAGGTTTTAATTTAGGCAATGTGCAGTTTGGCAGCAATACGGCAGAATGGTATGAACAGCATATTGAATTTCCCTTCTTCAATTATTATCTGAAAGGCAAAGGTTCGGTTGACAGCCTGGCTAAAGCAACCGTGTTTTTCACCGGCGAAAACCAATGGCATAAACTGGCAAGCTGGCCGCCGGCTGATGTGAAAATGACGGATATTTATTTGGGTGACAACAGGCAGCTTTCCTTTACCAAACCAACCGTCGCCAAACAAAATTACTCTGAATATATAAGCGATCCTGCGCACCCGGTTCCATATGCTGAAGGCGAATTGGATCATCGTACAAGAGAATATATGACCGACGACCAGCGCTTTGCATCCCGCAGAACGGATGTGCTGAGTTTTGAAACAGGCGCATTAACAGAAGATGTAACGCTGGCCGGGCCTGTTATAGCAGACTTAATGGTAAGCCTTTCAACCACCGATGCTGATTTTGTTGTAAAACTGATAGATGTTTTTCCCGATGATTTTAAATACAGCGATACCGATACATATTTAATGAACGGCTATCAAATGCTGGTGCGTGCTGAAATTATGCGCGGCAAATTCCGTAACAGCCTTGAAAAACCTGAACCTTTTGTGCCAGGTAAGATAACACAGATAAAATATGAATTGCCAGATGTGGCGCATACGTTTAAAAAAGGGCATAAAATAATGGTGCAGGTACAAAGTTCCTGGTTTCCGCTGGTGGACAGGAACCCGCAACAATTTATTGATATCTATCATGCAAAAGACAGTGACTTTATAAAATCCGATATCAAGATTTATCATGATGCCAACAATGCTTCAAAGCTGGTACTGCCAATAGTAAAGTAATATTGCACACTTATTGAAAGGCTGGCTTTAAAGAAGAAATACCTCAAATTAATTATTAAAGACTGAAGGTTTTATTTGTTTGCCTATTCACGATTAACAACTCACTCAGATGGTTCGGGCGATGGGGTCTGATTCAATACTTCCAATGCTTTTTTTATCACAGGATCGGTTGTATTGGCAAATTCATAATAACCTTCGCTGCGCCAGATTTGCCGCGCCAGCAAGTTTTGCATTTGCTGTAACACAAAGGCTTTGGATGAAGCATCAAGACTTTTTATATCGAGTGAATCCCTTACGGCAAAGTTTTGCAACTGTTTCCATTCATTTTCGCCCATGGCATATTTCTTCATTAATTCACCGGGCGATTTGAATTGTTCCAATTGTGTCCTGTGTTCTATATAATAATTGTAAATAAAATTTCTAAGTGTGCCCCTGGTGAACAATTCAATCACTTTCCGTGGCTGCGAAGTGGTATCATAGGCCACAAAAATATCAGGCGTAATACCGCCGCCGCCATATACCAAATGCCCGGATGGTGTTTTATAGGCCTGGCCTTTCGGCTTTGATGTATCGCCAACAACAAGTTCGCCATCATGATAGCGGTTCATTAATTCTTCCTGGTATTGTTCACGGCCCTTATCATAAGGCTTCTGAATATTACGTCCAAGCGGCGTATAGTAACGCGCTATGGTAAGCCGCACCGCCGACCTGTCGCTCAGGTTAAATTGCTGTTGCACCAGGCCCTTGCCAAAAGTCCTTCTGCCCACAATGGTTGCCCTGTCCCAATCCTGCAAAGCGCCGGCAACTATCTCACTTGCCGATGCAGAAGTTTCATCAACCAATACTACCAGTTTGCCCTTTTCAAAAACACCATCTTTACTGCAACGGTAATCGGCCCGCGGAGAATGTTCGCCCTTTGTATAAACGATCAGTTTATTTTCATTTAAAAATTCATCGGCAATATTAATGGCCTGCTGCATAATACCGCCGCCATTTTCACGAAGGTCGAGCACCAGTTGCTGCATGTGCTGTGCCTGCAGTTTTTCCATAGCCTGCATAAATTCGCGGTAAGTGGTTTCTGCAAACTTGTTCAGCTTTATATAACCGGTAACACTGTCTAACATATAAGCCGCATCAAGCGAATACAAAGGAATAATGCCACGCGTGATTTTTATTTTTTTCAATTCTGTGCCGCGTAAAACACCAATCGTTACATTAGAACCATACTCGCCCCTTAGCTCCCTGCGGATAATAGTTGTGCTAATATCCTTGCCGGTTAAATTCACTGTATCATTAACGCTTACGATCTTATCGCCAATCTGGATACCGGCTTTGAATGAAGGGCCATCGGGAATAACATTCATAACATTTACCGTATCATTGATCATTTGAAATTCTATACCAATGCCCTGAAAATTACCCTGCAGATCTTCGTTCAAAGCCTGCAGGTCCTTCGCCGGAATGAAAACAGAATGCGGGTCAAGCCGTTCAAGCACGCCGGTAATGGCAGGCTCTTCAAGGGTGTCCATATTCACATTATCAACATACTTATTCTTAATAAGGCTTATTACTTCCTGCAGCGGCGATGAAATAGTATTTTGCAGGAAAGAATTGCCACCCGTGGTTTTTGCACGAAGCTGGTAACCTATCATCATACCAATAATCATAACAACTGAAAATATAAGAGGAAGCCAAACCTGCAGTTTTTTTCGCGCCATAAAATTTTCTCTTTGTATCTTGAATTGAAAGCGCGAATATCGCGATTAGTATTAATTGTTTCTTGTTAAACGTAAATATGGCAACAGTTTTAATTGCAGACAGCGGCTCCACCAAATGTGAGTGGAGGCTGCTGAATGAAGGAAAAAGTAAAAAAATTTTTACAACCGGTATCAGCCCCTATTTTTTGAGCGCCGGTCAAATACAGCTTCTGTTAGAAAAAGAACTGCTCCCGAAAATTAAAAATACAGTAATTGATGAAGTGTTTTACTATGGCACAGGCCTGAAGGATGATTCCAATAAAAGGCTGATTAAAAATGTGCTGAAAAAGGTTTTCCCGGGCACAGCTTCGGAAGTGCAGACAGATTTATTTGGTGCGGCAAGGGCTTTAAGTATTAATGAAAAAGGCGTGTGCTGCATATTGGGCACGGGTTCGAATTCCTGTTATTACAACGGCAAAAAAATCATAAAGAACAGCCCGGGCTTAGGTTATATTTTGGGTGATGAAGGCAGTGGCGCTTACCTTGGTAAAAAGGTGATACAATATTTTCTATACAACACTTTCGACGAAGAACTGATGTTTGCTTTCAATGAAAAATATAATACCAATGCCGAAGAAATTATTATGAATGTTTATACAAAGCCGCAGCCTAACCGTTATCTTGCTTCTTATGCGCTGTTTCTTGCAGAAAACCGCGGCCATTATATGATAGAAAATATTATTGAAGACGGGCTTAATGATTTCTTTTTTACACACCTTTCCAAGTACACGGAAAGCTGGCTGTACCCCGTTCATTTTGCAGGAAGTATTTCTTATGGATTTAAAGATGTACTGAAAAACTTATGCCATAGCTATGAAATGGAAATGGGCACAGTATTGAAACATCCCATGGATGGATTGGTGAAATATCATTCCAAATAATATTAAGACTATAATATTCTTAATGGACAGCGATATAAGTTATTGATGCCTTATATAAAGGGTAGCCGTAAATGCCCGCTTTGGCGTATATAAACGTGCACAATCACGCTTTACCATCATCTTTGTAATATCACATGTAAACATATTAATATGAGCGGATCCAGTTTTCAAAGTGGTTATTCTGATGTAAACGGGCTTAAAATGTATTACGAAGTTTATGGCGAAGGCAAGCCGGTTGTTTTAATTCATGGCGGTGGTTCTACCATTCAAACCACATTCGGCAACCTTATTCCCCTGCTTTCTGCACACAGGCAGGTTATTGCTATGGACTTGCAGGCACATGGCCGCACCGGCGACCGTGCAGGCAGTCTGAGCTTTGTGCAGGATGCAGATGATGTGGCAATGCTGCTAAACAATTTAAATATTGCTAAAGCAGATTTCTTAGGTTATAGTAATGGCGGCCAAACCTTATTTGAAATTGCGCTAAGGCATAGAGATATCGTTGACAAGTTGGTTATCGCTTCGGCATTTTATAACCGCAACGCAGCACCACCACAATTTTGGAAAGGGTTTGACACTGCAACAATTGATGTAATGCCAGCATCTTTAAAGGATGCTTTTTTAAAAGTGAACAATGATGAAAATGCTTTATTAAACATGTTTAATAAAGATGTGCAAAGAATGAGAAACTTTAAGGGCTGGGATAAGGAACAAATACAATCAATTACAGCGCCTACTTTAATTATTAATGGTAATAATGATGTTGGCAGTATAGAACATACTGTTGAAATGTATCGCACTTTGCCCAATGCACAACTCGCTGTTGTTCCGGGTAAACACGGCGTTTATATTGGCGCTATCGAATATTTGGATAATGGCAAATGGACACATCAGTACATTGTTGATATATTAAATGAATTCCTGGATGATTAACGCAAAACCGCGCTGGTATTTCAAACGATTTTTTATAAAAAAGGCTGCACATGAAGGCAGCCTTTAGTTTATGGGAATAAACCTGTTATAACATTATTCTCCATCAACCGGTTTAATAATATAACTATACGTGTATTGTTTATCAAGCAACCGGTATTGATTATGCGGCAAAGCGCCCCAGCTATTATCGCCGCCAACGCCTCTTTGTTTCAGGTCAATATGAACATTAATGGCGTTATATGGAGGAAGATCAGAAGGATGCTGTTGCTTCTTCGTATTGCCGGGATCAAGGTCTTCGTCCCTGTGCTGAATAGCGCTGAAACATATTGGCTGCACACCTTCTACATGCAGGCCATTGCCTTTCGCATCTGTTAATTCAAACCAGCGCACGTCTGTTTTATAACCGCTTTCCTGCGGCCGTATATAGTTATGCATATATTGATTTTCCACACTGTCGCTGTATAAGCCAACGAAGGCAGATTCATTCCTGTCGTTATAATTTTCCCAGGGGCCGCGGCCGTAATAATCGAGGTAATGATATTGTTCAGGCAGTTCAGTACGCATGCCAAAACGCGGCAATTCGGGCAAGTCCCGCCCGGTCATATCTATAGACGCTGTTACCTTAATACTGCCATCGTTCTGAATAAAATATTCAACGGTATACGGTACATTAATGCCGGCCAGTTCATAATCAGCTTTTATGCTTACACCGTTTGAATCCTGGCTGCCGACAGTAACATTTTTTACAATAATGTTTTCGTGTGCATTGCGCCATATACCAAGTTTTTTCGGCATATTATTACCAAAATCATTATCCGTGGGCGCACGCCAGAAATAAGGCTGCGGCAGGCTATTCAGTTTTACGTTTAAGCTTTTATAGCTGGTAAAAATGCCTCTTTTCAAATCAAATTCCCCGGATATAAGGCCTGATTGGAAATTGAGTTTGAACGAATCTTTTGTAACCTGTAAATCGCCTGCGGTTGAATAATTCCTTGTAAAATAATCACCGGATAATTTAAACTGTTCAGTGGCCACAACATGCCCTAAAGGAATGAGGCTGGTTGCATTTTTTGCAGTAGCTGTAATATTCAGAAAATATTCATCACCAGTTGAATCTATGGGGGGAATTGGCAATGTAACGTCTTTATACTGCCTTGGGCTTAATTCAACAGCGAAATTTCCTTCTTTCGCCTGTTTGCCATTCTTATATAACTGCCATTTAAAATTATATTCATTAAGATTGGTAAAGGCAAAAAGGTTCTTTACGGTTATAATGCCTTTTGAAATATTTTTTGCACTGAAATAAATATCCTGGTAAACTTTTTTCACCTCATTCAGGCCGGGATGAATAGTGCGGTCTGCAGCAATCAAACCATTGGCGCAGAAGTTTTCATCGTTATGCAAATCAAATCCGCCCAAATCGCCGCCATAAGCATAATACACATTGCCTGCTGCATCTTTTGCGCGCATGCCCTGGTCTACCCAATCCCATATAAAACCACCCTGCATTCTTTTGCTGCTATAAATTATATCCCAATATTCCCTGAAGTTGCCACTGCTGTTACCCATTGCGTGTGCATATTCACACATAATAAAGGGCCTGGTTTTACTGCTGTCGGAAGCATAATTTTTCATGTGGTTTATAGATGGGTACATAGGGCAAACAATATCTGTATTCCAGTCTTCGCCAGCCTGTTCAAATTGAACGGGGCGTGTATCATCCCTTTGCTTTATCCACTTATAAGCATCATGAAATACCGGGCCGTTACCACATTCATTACCCAGCGACCATATAATAACGGAAGGATGATTTTTATCGCGTTCCACCAAACGCCTTTCCCTGTCCATAAACATAGGCGCCCACTGCGGAAGATATGCCGGATGTGCAGTGCTATCAAATGGCCCCTGCCCTGTTGCGCCCATGCCATGCACTTCTACGTTGGCTTCATCAACCACATACAATCCATATTCGTCACATAACTTATACCACAGTTCATCGTTGGGGTAATGGGAGCAACGCACTGCATTAATGTTATATTCCTTCATTAACCGGATATCCCGTATCATCAATTCTTTTGAAGGCATATGACCATTTGCGGGATCGTGCTCATGACGGTTTACACCATGCACCACCACAGGAACGCCATTTACCAGCAACTGTGAATTCTTTATTTCCACTTTCCTGAAACCAATTTTGGCACCCGTGTAAGAAACAACATTATCTGCTGTTTTAAGCGTGATAATACAACTGTATAAACTGGGTTTTTCTGCGCTCCATTTCGCAGGATTGGGAATCGTGCCACTAAACTGTACAACCCTTAAACTTTCATTAAACGGTTTTACACTTTGCTGTTGCGAAAAAACCCTGTCGCCCGATTTATTGAATATTTCAAGGGTTACACTGCCATAGTTTGTGGTATCGCCGGTAAATCTTCTTAACGTTATATAACTGTTGAATGATCCATCCCTGTAAAAATTGTCAAGGCCTGCTTTTAAAAAGAAATCCCAAACGGAAAGTTTTGGTAAAGCGTATAAAAATACATTACGCTCAATGCCGCTTATGCGCCAAAAATCCTGGTCTTCAAGATAGCTGGCAGCACTCCACCTGAATAC